>CAIJKT010000656.1 GCA_903821255.1 uncultured Lentisphaeria bacterium
CATGTCGCGCAGCAGTCCGGCTTTTTCATAATACCCGGCACGAAGTTCCACGCCGATGGATTCGGCAACGGTGATCTGGATATTGTCAATATAATGACTGTTCCATACCGGCTCGAAAATGATGTTGGCAAAGCGCAGCATCAGGATATTCTGCACGGTTTCTTTGCCCAGATAATGGTCTATGCGGTAAATCTGGCGCTCCTGGAGCGATTCGTGCAGCAGCCGGTCGAGTTTTTCCGCGCTGTCCAGATCGTGTCCGAACGGCTTTTCCAGCACGACATGCCGCCACGGGATGCCTTCGTAATTTTCCGCAGTCAGTTGAAATTCCGCCAGCATCGGAACAATTACCGGATACAGCGCGGCCGGGGTGGCCAGGTAAAAGGTGCGGTTTGGAACCGGGTCCTGCTGCTGCTCCAGCTCCTGCAGTTTCCGGTCAATTGCGCGGTAAGTCTCCGGGGAATCATAGCCGCCGGCAATGTAAAATATTTTTCCCAGGAAAGCATCGATTTCACCGGTTTCGCAGGAAGGAAACCGCTCCGTCAGGGCTTTGCGCTGAACATCGCGAAAGGAAGTGTCATCCATTTTGGAACGGGAACAGCCGATGATGCGTGATTTGACATGAAACAGGTTGCGCCGGCTGAGATTGAACAGCGCCGGGATCAGTTTGCGCTGCGCCAGGTCGCCGGACGCTCCGAAAATAATGATCGTAGTCGGAACCGGGCTGACTTCGATGCATAGGGTCCCCTGCCAGGAATTGCTGTTACTTCCCATTCTCCGCCTCCTGTTCAAAGTTCATTTTACGGACCGCCCGCGCAGGGCGGGCGGCCGCGAAAGTTCAAAATTATGCTTTTTTCGAGAGGTAGGCTGCCACGCCTTCCTGGGTTGCCTTCATGCCCTCTTCGCCGGCCTTCCAGTTGGCCGGGCAGACTTCGCCGTATTTTTCATGGAATTGCAGGGCGTCCACCATGCGCAGGGCCTCGTCAATGCTGCGGCCGAGCGGCAGGTCGTTGATGACCGTGTGGCGGACGACTCCGGTTTTGTCAATCAGGAAAAGACCCCGCAAGGCAATTGAATCGTTAAATAAAATGCCGAAATCGCGGGAGATCTGCTTCGTCAAATCGGCCACGATCGGATACTGAACGTTGCCGATGCCGCCTTCTTTGACCGGAGTATTTTTCCAGGCCAGATGAGAAAACGCCGAGTCCACGGAAACTCCGATAACTTCGGTATCGCGCTTTTTGAATTCGTCGAGTTTGCGGTCGAATGCAATCAGTTCGGTCGGGCAGACGAAAGTGAAATCCAGCGGATAGAAAAACAAAAGGACATATTTGCCCCGGAATGATGAAAGCTGTAAATCTTCGAAAGTGTTGTCCGGCATGACTGCCTGAGCTTTAAAGTCCGGAGCTAGTTTGGTTACCAATGTGCACATTTTATGCCTCCTGAGTTGCGATTTTTAACTTTTCACAATTATTCCTTGCATACTAATAATAACGCTCCGGATAAATAAAAAGCAAATGCCTTATTTAATAAATTGATAATAATTATCAAAAAATACTAATAATTCGGATAATATGGCCGGATATGAACTTTGCGGAATTTAAATGCGCTGGGTCTATTGCTGGATCATCTTAATAGCTTCGCCATCGCCGTTTTTAGCAGCCAGGTTAAGCCACTTGAGGCCTTCCACCGAATCTTTCTTCGTGCCTATGCCCTTGAAATAACAGACTGCCAGGCTGCGCTGGGCACGTGGATCACCCTGAAGCGCGGCTTCCCTGAACCAGTAGAAAGCCGCACCGTAATCCACGGGTATGACTTCGCCCTTTTCAAAATAACAGGCCAGATTATATTGCGCCTGCGGATTGCCCCTGTTCGCGGCCTGATAAAAATAATCGACTCCTGCTTTCGGATCCTGGGGCATGCCAATGCCTTCCATCGAAAAGACGCCTAATTTAAACAGCGCGTGCCCGTTGCCGCGCTTTGCCGCTTTACGCAGGAGATCCACTGCTATCGAAATATTTTGTTTGACATACTGTCCGCTGGTGTAGTATTCCGCCATTTTCACCTGGGCCATCGGCAAATCGGCATCGGCGGCTTCCTGAATCAGGTCGAACGCCTTCTTCGGGTCCTGTTTTACGCCGTTGCCGCACTCGTAGCAATAGGCAAGTTTACCTTTGGCTTCAACATCTCCGGCCGCAACGGCTTTGCTCAGCCAGTAAACCATCCGTTCTTCATCTTTGACGCCGCCGATACCGCCGAAGTAACAATCCGCCAGGCGGCGCATCGCCGGAATATCGCCGGCCTCGGCAGCGCGTTTAAACATATTGAACGCGTTCAGTTCATCCTCCGGCTTCTTATTCTTAGCTTCTTTCTTGAGATAAAGGTTGGCCAGCTCCCGGACTGCCGGCATAAAACCGCTATCGTCAAGTTCCCGCAGAATCTCTTCGGCCCTGGCGAAGTCGGCGAAAACCGCGGGGGTGCGGTCGTCGGTGGAGTTGTCCGGAGGAATACCTTCGGCGTAGCATAACGCAAGATTGAACTTAGCTTCTTTTATGCCATGTTCAGCAGCCATTTTATAATAGCGGAACGCATGATAGCGGCTTTTTCTGACGCCGATGCCGCGTTCATGGCAGATCGCCAGATTGAACTCGGCGGCGGCATTGTTCTGCTTTGCCGCCCGGCGGTACCAGTGGACCGCAATGAAATAATCCTGAGGACGGCCTTTGCCGTAAAAATATTCATCAGCGAGTTTCAACTGTGCTTTGACGTCGCCTTTTTTCGCCAGAATGCGCAGGCTGTCATCGTCCGAATCGATGCTGGAATCGTCTACCTGCGCACGGCAGAAACCAGGAACAATAAACAGCAGCGCGACCAAGGACAGTTTTAAAACCTGCTTAAGCATAAGCGGGCGTCAACCCTTGAGCTCTTTCAGTTTATTTTCCAGTTCCTCTATCTTCTTCGAGAGTTTTTCGACTTTTTTGGGCAGAGTCCATCTGGTCATGAATTCGCGCTGGCTTTCGGCGGGAGTTCCCAGTGCGATAGCGCCGGCAGGCAGGCTCTTGACCACGCCGGAAGTACCGGCCACCTGGACCCCGTCACCCAGCGTAATATGGCCGTTGACCCCGGATTTGGCGGCTAAAATGACGCCGCGTCCGAGTTCGGCGCTGCCGGCAATGCCGGACTGAGCGACCAGCAGCGAGCATTCGCCGATGATCACATTATGCGCAATCATGACCTGATTGTCAATTTTGACGCCTGTCTTGATCCAGGTCTTGCCGAATCTGGCGCGGTCAATGGTGGTATTGGCGCCGATTTCAACGTCGTCGTCGATTTGCACAATACCGGTCTGCGGTATCTTGATAATGCCTCTGGGGCCAGGTACAAAGCCGAAGCCGTCGCCGCCGACCACCACCCCGGGATGCAGAATGGCGCGGTTGCCGATATAGCAGCGGTACATGACAGTAACATTCGGGCTGATAAAACAATCAGTTCCGATTTTAGACTCGTGTCCGATATAGGAACCGGCGCCGATCACGGTATTATCGCCGATCACCGCCTTGTCGGAAATCACCGCGCAGGGGCCGATGTGGACATTGCCGCCGATGACGGCGGAATCTGAAACAACCGCGGACGGATGAACTCCGGCCGGATATTTCGGGGCCGGCGGCGCAAAAACCATGATTACTTTGGAAGAAGCCAGGTCAACGCTTTCACAGACGATAAAAGTTCTGCCGTTAAGCGGTTCGTCTGCGAGTTCTTCGCAGACCAGCACAACCTGCGCCCTGGTGGTTTCAAGCTGGTTCTGGTATTTTTTGTTGCCGACGAAAGAAACCTGATCGGGAGTGGCATCTTTCAGGGATGAAACCCCGGAGACCATTTTTGTTTCATCGCCAAGCAGTTTTCCGCCGACTAATTCCGCAAGTTGTTTCGCGCTGACACTTTTCATTAGTTTTCCCCGTATATTTTTAAGAATTAAAGTTATTTGCTGGCTGCGGCCGGTTTCTGAGAGTCGGGATTGCCGCGGTTCAGTTCGGCAATCACCGGTTCCGTAATGTCGGCGGTCGGGCTGGAATAGATAATGGAAGGAATCCCGTTCAGAGTTTTGCCTGATTTATCTATTACCAGGGTAAAGCCTTCCAAAGTTGCCCGCCGTTTCACTTCTTTCGCGATTTCACCCAGGATGTCGTCGCGTTTCTGGGTCTCCAGCTGCTTATACTGCTGAGTTTTTTCCGCGGTATACTGCTCCAGTTCGACCTGTTTCTCGCGGATTTCGCGGTATTTCTTCTGTGCCTCGAAGCGCTTTGTTTCACGTTCTGAAGCGGAAAGCGCGATATTCTGCGAAGCGTCTCTGACCACTTTGAATTCCTCTTCCAGCTTTGTCAGCGATTCGTTCAGTTTCTTGATCCAGGCCTTATAAATTTCCGCCTGCTGCTTCAGGGTGGAGTCGGCAATCTTGGTTTTGTAGTAATTCTGGAAGATCTGATCCATATCAAGCACGGCAATTTTAGTTTCTCCGGCATAATTTGTACAGAACAACGCAAACAAAGCGAGACACAACGCGATCTTTTTCATTATATTTTTCCTTGGGTTTCTGATATGAAATTGCGGAGGTGATTATTCCTCGGCGGACTTATTCTTTTGAACGGCCTGCCGTGC
>CAIJKT010000657.1 GCA_903821255.1 uncultured Lentisphaeria bacterium
AGTGGAATTTCCAAATGCAGCACTTAACCATAGACCTTGCATAATATTAACTTATCGATGACTTTTACATCAGGTATCACCATGACGGATTTCGGGATCAATATATTCCTGCCGGCGCTGCGCAGGGCCTTTAATTATTAGCTGAAGCTGAATCAATGCCTGTCTGGATAATTTATCAAAGTCCTGAATTATTGATGTGACTGCGATACCCCACACATGTGTCTCTTCTGTATTGTCAAAATCGACATAATAAATGTCTTTTTTCCAGCGTAATTTATGGTTCAACACCCATTGGACAACCGCGCCGGTATCGTGCCAATGGTCTGCAAAAATCAGCAGCGGCAGAGAGCTGGAAACTTTTATATTCTTTTCCAGCTCAGTAATCTTGCCTTTAAAATCCGGCGGCATGGGAATAATTTCATAAAAACGCTTTGCGTTCCGGCAGGCGGCAATGAAGCCTTCCGCTCTTTTACCGGCTACAAAACGGTTGGCATGGGTTGCTGACAACAAATATGGCGTCGCCGAAGGCAATGCGGCAAGTCTTTCCGCCACCAGCTTTGCAAAGCAATTCTGGTGATCCGTCGTCACAAAATTGCACTCAGGGACGGCACGGTTAATGATGGTTCCCGGCAGGTTCTTCTGGCTGTCGATAATCCGCGGAATGTGTTCCTCTTCGGGATGGGACCATAAAATACCGTCAAAATTATTTAATTTGGCGATTCCTGTCCCGGACCCCAGCGCCTCCTCGTATGAAATGTATTTCAGTAGACAATTGGGGGCTGCCGGAATATGACGCATGAGCCATTCCGGGGCAACATAGGCAATGCGGTAACACTGCGAAGTGTTGATCACAACGCTGCCGGCGCCGCGCCTGGCGGTAATCAACTTTTTTTCGACAAGAATATCAACCGCACGGTTGACCGTGGTGCGGGTAACTTTAAACCGTCCCGCCAGTTCTGTCCGCGTCGGGAACAAATCCCCTTCCGAGTAAGTTCCTGACTCGATTTCAGCAGCAAGCTCCATGGCGATCTGGCGGTAGCGTTCGAGTTTCAAGATGCGATGCCTCTTTCGTTGTTTTTCTTAAAATAACCCTTAAACAGGTATTTTTCAATTTGACAAAAGACTATTATTATACTATAATTAATTAAAAGACTACTCTTTTAAAAATTTTCCGGCAATCAGGATACTAAAACAGAAGAATTAAAGACTATGGTTTTAAAAAATGATAACCACAAATATCTGCTTGACAAATTGGAGACCGCCATTGATTTAGAGCATGTTGCCAGGACTGAACAGTTGCAGAATGATTTATGGAATGGCGGGAAATTGCCCTATCTGCCTTGCGTTATCAGCCTTAACCATCTGACGCTCAGTGACTGGCCCGGCTATACCTTCACCGAGTGCTGGGATGATGTGGAAAAAAACATAATCAATTCACTGGGCTGGGTCTACAGCGGAGCCCTGCTGAAAGATGACCGGTTGTATCAAATCCGTCCGGAATACGGGGTCGTTAATGTCCCGGAACTTTTCGGCATCGAATCGATTGTCTCCAATGAAGGGAAGTCCATGTCTGAGGGGCTGAATGACCGCGACAAGCTGAAACGCCTGATTGATGCGGGGATGCCTGATTTTGCTTCCTGCAAGCACACACAGAAGATAATCGAATATCAGGATACTGCCGGGGAATTGTTGCGCGGTTATGAAAAGCTGTCGCAGGCTGTTCACTTCACCCTGCCCGATACTCAGGGTCCGTTTGATTTGGCCTGCCTGATCTGGGGATCAGATATTTTTCTGGGATTGTATGATGAACCGGAATTGCTTGAACAGTTAATGGAACTGGTAACTCAGACATTTGTTGAATATAACCAATATCACCAAAAGCGAATGGGAGTTCCTGCAGACTCCGGATACCATATTGCCGGGCTGAAACTGGTTAACGGCGGAGTCCGGATTTGCGATGATTCGGCGACTTTGATTTCCCAGGAGATGTATGCCAGTCAAGTTGCCCCGTACAACGTCCGGGCGTTTGCGCCTTTCACCGGCGGCTGGCTGCACTATTGCGGCGACGGCAGCCGGCTGCTGCCGACCATGCTCAATGATATTTCCGGAGTACATGCCATTCACCTGGGCAATCCGGATATGCACAATTTCCGGCAACTGGTAAAAGATACGGCGGAAAGAGAGATTGTGCTGTTCTGGAGCGGAGCGCTTGAAGAGCTGCCGGCGGCGCTCCTGGAATCACCAGCCGCCAGATTGCTGGTATTACTCGAAAACCGTTACGCGCCCGATAGTCTTGATGACGCCAGATGGCGGCTTGAACAGGTAAGAAACGGTTTGCCGGTGCCAAAGAAAAACTGGTAAAATATAATAAATGAGGATGCTGTAGTAAATGAACAATATTTTTGTAAGAAGCAATACCGCTAAGGGAACCGTTACGGCTTATTTTCCGTCTCAGCCGGGAAATCTGTCTATCGCTGATTCTGAGGGAACTATCGTCGCGGCTCCGGTCATCAGTCAATCCACCACCGCCGGCGAGTCCGTTATTGTGCTTGATGCCGGGAAATTGGCGATGTGGACGCCGGAAGATCCTGTCCTTTATTTCCTGAAGGCTGGAAGCGAAACACTCCGTTTCGGTTATGGCGATATTGCTCCAGATTCAGATAAAGTTCTCGTCAACGGTGCGCCGTTTTATTTCCGGGGATACATCCGCGGGATTGTCGCCCATGATCATCCTAACCTCACCGGACTGTCGGAACGGGAATTTTACCGGAAGAACATTCTTCAGGCAAAAAAATACGGTTTCAATCTGGTGCGGTTTCACAGTACGATTCCGGACGAAGAGTTTGTCACCCAGGCTGATGAACTCGGGCTTTTCGTGCATATTGAAGTCGGCTATAATTATGAGTTTGACGACAAAGGCCGCAAGAAGAAGATTGTCATGGATGTGGACAGATGGCGCGATACCATCATCAAGTTCCGCAATCACCCGTCGCTGGCGATTTTCTGCCTGGGCAATGAAATGCACAATTCCGGGAGTATGCCGGAAGTGCATGAAATGTACCGGATCGGCCGCGAGCTGGCGCCGCACAAACTGATTATGGACAATACCGGCTGGGGTGAGTTTGACCGGAACAGCGCGGATGTTTTCACGCAGCATATCGCCTATTATTTCCCGTTCAAGCATCATCAGGAGATGTTCAACCAGGATTTCTGCTGGAAAATGAACGGTTCGATGTACCGTTTTCCGCTGTCGGAACAAAAGGAATTTACGCATGGCGCAATGAGCGTCCGGCGCGTGCTAAATCCGGTACGCCCGGTCATGGCGCATGAATGCATTCACTATACCGACATCCCTGATTACGCCGCGCTGAACCGGGAGTTTGATGATTTCCGCCGGAAGGCCGGACCCGGATATCTGGGAAAGAGCAATATTCAAAAACCGCGCTATATGACCGATCTGCCGGCGCTGATTGCCGCTAAAAAACTGGAAGAGAAAATGCCGGATTATATTCTGGCTTCACAGCATTTCAAAAAATTGGGCATGAAAATCTATCTTGAACGCCTGCGCCTCTCCACTAAACTCTGTGGCTATGAAATGCTGCAATTTTCGGATTGTCTGAAATACGAAAATAAGAACGGGATTGTCGATTGCTTTGATAATGATAAATTCATTGACGCCGGATGGTTCCGCAATTTCAATTCCGACCGGGTAATTCTTGCCGGTTTCCCAAAAGATAATTTTGCCTGCCTGGAGGAATTCGATGTCGGCATTTATCTCTCGAATTTCTGTACATCAGACCCCGGCGGCTGCACCCTGAAGCTGTATCTTGCAGCCGACGGCAAATCAGCGGAACTGATATATTCCGGAGACAAATTCATGCCGGTCGAAGGACTCTCCAAACTGGTCGAAATAAGATTGCAGATGGAGTGCCTGGAAGGCAGGGCTGCCGCATATACGCTGGAAGCGGAATTCAGCAATTGCAACCGGCAGTGGCGCAATCAATGGCAGTTCCGGGTATATCCGGCGGCGACGTTGCCGGTAATGCCGGAAATCAGAATTGCTGAAAAGGAATTGGAAGACTTTTTGCGCCGCACCGGTTCAGATGCACGACTGGACAGCAGCATGGTCTTTACCGATGTTCTGGATGATTCAGTCCTTCAAGACCTTGAAGCAGGAAAAACGGTGATTCTGAATTATCACCGCGACCGCAAGGCCAGTCAGTATTATCTGCCGGGAACGCTGGACCGTTTCAAGCCGTGCATATGGGACCGCGGCAGCAATCTTGGCGGAATCGTAACGGCGGATTTCTTTCAGCAGGCGATGGGCTCAGGCCGCTATTTCGACTTGAATTACTATTACCTGGTCGAAGGCGGCTACAAAATAAATCTTGATCATTTTCCTTTCCGGGTCAACGAGTTAATTCTGGGCGTGGACAAACCTGTGCGCGACCGCATGAAAGGGTTGATTCACGGGATTAAAGATTTTCTGCCCGACGATACGCTGCGCAATTTTTCCTATCTGTTCAGTCTGAAAGCCGGGAAAGGCAATCTAGTCGTCTGTACTTTCAATTTTTCTCATGTCAATTCAGATCCGGCAACTGCCTGCGCGGTTTGCGCCCTGATTGACCATGCAGCGGAACTGGCTACCGGCAATACCATGGAACTGTCCGAGCTAAAAGCATACATGGTTAAATCCACACAGGCCGGCATCATTAAGGAAGATGTCATGAACCACTTCTGGGAAATCGACAATAAACCGGTGGAAGATACGCTTTTCTGGGAAGAGGCGCAAGTTGATCTGAGCAGAATGGCATCCACGGAAAAGCAGTAATACCGATTCGCAATCTTACAGTAATTCCTCTATCTGAGTCCAAAATGTACAGGTGGAACTATTGCCCTGGTTTTACTTTGTGAAAATTCATAATTCCGGTTCACTGTGTTCTGGAAAAAACTCAAAACCGATATACTTTAACAGAATGGACATAGAGATTCAAAACGACATAAAATATCTGGTGATCGGAGATCCGGTCGCGCATTCGCTGTCTCCGCAAATGCAGAATGCAGCCTTCGAAGCGCTCGGACTCGGACATCCTTATGCCAAACTCCGGGTCAGTACCGAAGACTTCCCGGAATTCATAAAATTTGCCAGAGCAAGTCTTTCAGGGTTCAACATCACGGTTCCGCACAAGAAGACAATCATTCCGTATCTTGATTCAATGTCCGGAGAAGCCGGGCTGGCGGAAAGCGTCAACACCGTTACTATCGCGGACGGTAAACTTCACGGGGATTCCACCGACGGGTTCGGACTGGCATCCGCCCTGGCGGACGCCTTCGGACTGCAAGTCAAAGACGGCAGTTTCTTTTTCATCGGCTGCGGCGGTGCCGTGCAGGCGGCCGCGTTCCATTTTGCCATACGCGGAGTCAGAAACCTGTTCTTCGCCAATCGCAGTCTTGAAAAAGTCGCGGAACTGGCTGGAAAGCTTCATGAGAAATTTCCGGGCGGACATTACGAATTCTGTGGACTGGACGATGTGGAAAAAATAAAGTTCTTCATCAGCAGTTCAGAAGCGGCAATTCAAGGCACCAGCCTGGGACTGAAACCGGACGACCCCATGCCGCTGCCGCCGGAACTGCTGAAAGACATCTGCTTTTACGATACTATTTATAAAAAGACGCCGCTGCTGCGATATGCCGAAACCGCCGGCCTCAGAACCGCCGACGGCAGAACCATGCTGCTCCATCAGGGCGCAAAGTCGTTTGAAATCTGGACCGGCAGGCAGGCTCCGGTCGAAATAATGCGCCATGCGCTGGAACAGGCGGTAACCGCCGGAAACGGAGAGAAGAAATGAACGAATACCCCTATCCCTTCTCGCCGGACGTCATGCCGCTGTGGCACATCATGGTGTTTGTGATCGGGGCCTGCATCGGAAGCTTTCTTAACGTCTGCATCTGGCGCATCCCGCGGGACGAGTCCATTGTCACGGCTCCGTCGCATTGTCCGAAATGCGGACACGATATCGCATGGTATGAAAATATTCCGCTGCTGAGCTGGGTTGTGCTGAACGGCAAATGCAGCAAATGCAAAGCGCCGATAACATTCAGGTATTTTTGCGTGGAACTGCTGACGGCGGTGCTGTTCTATATCCTTTTCTATAAAGTAACTTTCGACCACCAGCCGCTAAGCATTTTAATCGTTTATTTTGGCGTCACCATGCTGATCGTCACCACAATTTTTATTGATATCGAGCATTTTCTGATTCCGGATAAAACGACTTATCCGGTCATACTGCTGGGGCTGGCGGCGTCATTGATATTCCCGGAGATATGGGGCGTTTCCACAACCAGGCTCCACTCATTCATCTTTTCCGCTGCCGGCCTGCTGATCGGCGGCGGTATTATGGCGCTGATGGCGATTTTCGGCAAAATGCTGTTCAAGGTTGAAGCGCTGGGCTGGGGGGATGTAAAATACATCGCCGCGGTCGGGGCCTGTCTCGGTTTGAAAGCCTGCTTTTTCTCCGTCCTTTTCGGATCGCTTACCGGCGCTGTCGCCGGCGTCGGAATCATGTTTTTCAAGCACCGCAATTTAAAAACGGCGATTCCCTTCGGACCGTTTCTTGCTGCCGGAACATTTATATGGATGTTCTACGGAGAGCGTCTGACGGTTTTGTATCTGCAACTGCTCCGCCATTAACTTCGGCCGCCAGCGGATAATCCGCGTAAAATGTGGTTCCCCTGCCCGGCTCTGAAACAAAAGACACCGTGCCGCCGAGGAATTTTTCCGTAAGCAGCTTCATGCTGTAAGTACCAAGTCCGCGTCCGGCCCCCTTGGTGGAGAAAGAGCGTTTAAACAGGTTCAACTGGACATCCCTGTTGATATAAATGGGATTATTGACAAAGAATCTTACTTTACCCTCAAACATACTGCAGCCGATGGTAACGATGTCCCCTTTGCCGGACGCTTCCAGGGCATTTTTCGTCATATTGCCGATAACCCTGCGTACAAGCCGTTTATCGGAAGTGAAGGTAATATCAACTGAATCGCCGGCAATTTTCAGGCTTTTATTTTCAGCGACAAGATGATTGGAATATAAATCAAAGACGTCTTTAAGCACTTCACCGGAACTGGTTGCCTCCTGCTGCATGACGATTTCGTTGTTTTCCGCCATGACCAGATCGCGCTGCGCGCCGATTTCCTCAAGAAGTTCCTGCGATAATTTTACCAGGATTCCGGAATACTCCTTGAATTTATCAGCGTCGCCGTCAACCATGGAAAGCAGACCGTAAATACCGGAAGATGTATTGGTAAGATCGTGGAAAAATATGTGCTCAAGCAACGCGCGGAACTTCTCGTCGGCGATATCGCGAATCGTGAAAATCGTATAGAGTTTGCCATCCCGTTCATAAGGCGTAGACCATACCCTGAAGTTGAAAGTCTTCTCTCCGTCCAGGGTGCTGATTGAACATTCCTGAACATCCCGCACCCCTGACTGGCTGCTCAAGATGGCTCTTACCGCGCCGCAAACCCGGCAGAATTCGGTAGTGCCGCAACCGGAAACCCCATGCGCATGAGAACAGTTGAGCAGCTCGCCCGGCCGCAGTCCGGCGATGCCGGATATATCTTTTTTACCAAGATAGTTCAGCATTGCCCGGTTGGCAAACACAATCTGACGGCATTTATTCAAAATCAAAGTAAAATCCGGTATCGAGCCAAGCACCGTATCCAGCATCGCGTCGGAGCTGAAAACATCAACATCTGCTTTCAGTTCAGCCGCCGAAGCTCTTTCCGGAGACGCGAATTCAGTATCGAAGAATGAGTCTGTATCCGTAGTCATATTTATCTCCCTTTAATCTCATTCTGAGACTGTTTTCCTTTTTTGACAGTAACTTTAAGAGGGTAATCCGCGTAAAAAGTGGTTCCCTTACCGGGTTCCGATATAAAAGATACCGTTCCGCCGAGAATCCTTTCCGTAAGCAGTTTCATGCTGTAAGTTCCCAAACCGCGCCCCGTTCCCTTGGTAGAGTAAGACCGCTTAAACAAATTCAACTGGATTTCCCTGCTGATATAGATCGGATTATTAACGAAAAATCTGACCATTCCGCCAGACATGCAACTGCCGATAGTAATGGTGTCGCCATCGGCGGATGCTTCAATGGCATTCTTCACCATGTTGCCAATAACCCTGCGGACAAGCCGCTTATCAGAAGTAAAGTTAATATCAACTGAATCCTGCGCCATGATCAATTTCTTACCTCCGGCAGCAGGACTGTTCGAATACAAATCGAAAACGTCTTTGAGTATCTGCATTGAACTGGATAATTCCTCCTGCACCACAATCTGATTATTCTCCGCCATGACCAGATCGCGCTGCGCCCCGATTTCTTCAAGCAGTTGCTGTGATAATTTTAACAGAAGACCGGAATATTCCTTGAATTTGTCTGAATCCCCCTCAACCATGGAGAGTAATCCGTAAATACCGGAAGATGTATTCGTCAGGTCGTGGAAAAATATGTGCTCAAGCAAAGCACGGAATTTTTCATCGGCAATATCACGGATCATATAAATCGTGTAAAGCGCACCTGCCCGTTCATAAGGAGTGGTCCATACCCGGAAATTAAATGCCTTTTCGCCGTCACAAGAAGCAATTGCACACTCCTGAACATCCTTAACATAATTCTGACTGTTCAAGATTGCCTTGACCGAACCGCAAACCCGGCAGAATTCAGTTGTGCCGCAGCCTGAGCCTTCTTTAGAATGAGAACAGCCAAGCAATTCTCCAGGACGCATACCGACAATTTTAAATATATCCTTTTCGCCAAGATAGTTCAACATCGCCTGATTGGCAAAAACAATCTGCCGGTATTTGTTTAAAATCAAAGTAAGATCCGGGACCGCATCAAGTATTGAATTTAAGAGCCCGTCTGAGCAGAATGTTTTGATTTCAGATTTAAGTTCCTTATCGGAAGCTTTTTCGGGAGATGCAAAATTTGTGTCAAAAAAAGAACATTTCTCTGTAACCATTATTCACATCCAGTTTAATTCAAACATAATGCCTGTTTATTGCTCTTGCCAGTTATCTCAAAAGGATAATCCGCATAAAAAGTGGTACCATCTTCCATCGTGCTTTGAAAACTGACCTGGCCTTGCAAAATATTTTCAGTGAGCAGTTTCATACTGTATGTTCCCCACCCGCGCCCCTTGCCTCTGGTGGAGAATGACCGCTGAAAAATATTCAACTGAACATCGGCATCAATATATTCAGGATTGTGAACAAAGAAGCGGATTCGATCTTCATGTCTGAAACAGCCGGCGATAATTTCTTCGCCGTTCGCCGCAGCTTCCAGTGCATTTTTTAACATGTTGTCCAGCACTCTGCGGATAAGTTTCGAATCAGAAGAAAATACAATATTTACCGCAGCCTGGTCGATTGTGATAGTTTTATTCCGCGCTATATCATAAGATGCCGCAGTCATTGCAGTTTCATTTAATAATGAGAGAGATGAAATCTCCTCATGTTCAGGCACTATTTCTTTGTTTTCCGCCAGCATCATATCTCTATGCGAATTTATTTCTTCATGCAATTTATCCGTCTGTTTTCTGAAAAGTCCCGAAAACTGCAGGAATTTATCAGCCGAATCCCCGATTATCTCAAGCAGACCGTAAAACCCGTTGACCGTGTTCAGAATGTCGTGGAAGAAAATACGCTCCAGCGCATTGTGATATTTTTCTATTGAGATATCCCGTAAAGTGAACAGGACAAAGTCTTCGCCATTCTTTTCATAAGGGGATGTCCATACCCGGAAATTGTAACAGGTTTTATCCGCAGCGGTTACGGAACACTCTTTGACATCACTCACCTTGTGCAGGCTGCCGATAATCGCATTGACCGCGCCGCAGACTTTGCAAAAGCCGGTGGTACCGCATCCCTCGTAGCCATCCTCGGCCCAATGGATGCAATTCAAAATTTCCCCGGGGCGCAGTCCTGCAATTTCCATGATGTTATTTTTATTCAAAAAATTGAGCAGCACCTTGTTGGCATAAACCGCCTGACGATGCACATTTAGAATCAAAATAAAGTCGGGCATTAGATCAAGCAATAAACAAAGTTAATGATCCTGTATAAAAATTTTCACCTGCCGGACTATTTCCGCAGGATTTG
>CAIJKT010000658.1 GCA_903821255.1 uncultured Lentisphaeria bacterium
GGACAAAGCCAGAAAAGCCAACATCAAAATCATTGCCCTCGACGACTGGCTGAATTCCGCCGGCACCGCTCCAGTTCCGGAGCCGGTTGCAACCTCTGAAGAATCATCCGCCGGCATCCCAAAACAGCAGGGCTTCTTTAACTTTTAAAATCCCTGCTCCGTATCAGTCCTGCAGGATTTTCCGGATTATGCGGCGGGCTACGGTTTTTTTGTCGGAGAGGGCAACTTCGCAGACGTCGCCGTTGGCGGAGATCATGGTTACGGCATTATGATCGGAGCCGAAACCGCGGTCATGGCGGCTGACGTCGTTGGCGACAATCCAGTCGAGGTTTTTCTTTTTCAGCTTTTCAATGGCATTTTCGACGACATTGCTGGTTTCGGCGGCAAAGCCGACCAGTTTCTGATCGGGGCGTTTATGTTTGCCGAGATTCAGCAGGATATCTTCCGTGCGCTCCAGCTCCAGCATCAGGTTGCCCGGTGTTTTTTTCATCTTCCCGGTAAACGTTTTCACCGGGCGGTAGTCCGCGACAGCCGCGGCCATGATGATGATGTCTGATTCAGGGGCGTATTGATGAACGGCCTTGGCCATTTCGGCGGCGCTTTCAACCTTGACGAAAGTGACATTTTCCGGCGGTGTGAGCTGAGTCGGCCCGCTGACAAGCACAACTTCCGCGCCGGTGGCTTTGGCGGCCGCCGCCAGGGCATAGCCCATTTTGCCGGATGAGTGATTGCTGATGAATCTGATCGGATCTATTTTTTCTCTGGTTGGTCCAGCACTGATTAGGAAACGCATAATACTCCTGTTATTTGAAGCTTGGGTAGTAATTTTTGAACGGGTACTTATTGGGATGACGCAATATCCGGCACTGCTGGCACATGAAATTCTCCAGCCCGAAAATGATTGCCTTTTCAGGAGACTGGCGGATGCAAACCTCGTCGCCTTCATCCAGCTTGATTTTTTCCGGTGAATTGTCCGCGACCATGATGGCCGGACCGCGCATAATTTTGATGCGGACAATGGAACTGGCCGGGATCACCAGATGATTTACCGCTTCGGTGCTGTTGCTGAACGCCAGCCCGAGCCCGACCCGGAAAATGCTGTGGGTGATGCTGCGGTAATAGGCCGTGCTGCCGTGGACTGTGGCCAGTCCGACGCCGTCGCCGACGATCTCGTTGGCATACAGTTCGTCATCTATCCATACCTGATAGCGCAGCGCGCTTACCCGTTCGAGGTTATGGATGAAAATATCATTCATTCCGGTGATTCTGTATTTGCCGAATTCGCCGGAAAGTTTCGTCAGTTCGGTTCTGGTGGTTTTGCCGTCGCAGAACATTTTCAGTTGTTTCTCGTAGGAGTGTCTGGAGCATAGCGGCGCCGTGCCGCTGTCCCTGAGCGGAAGTTTGGGAATTGACGGAAAATCTCTTTCCGCCATCAGCAGCGTGCCGTCGCCGCCGTGGGCCACGATCAGTTCCGGCCTGCCTCTGGTCTGTTTAAAGCCCATGGCATCCAGCAGCGGAATGATGTCCCCCAGATTTTTGCCTGATAACTTTATTTTCATGTTACCGATGCTTCCTTTATGCCCGTTTTTGCTATTATTGCATAGAGCACAGCGGCGGCGCTGTTGCCGACATTGATCGAGGCTTTATCGCCGAACATCGGCAGACAGACTGTCGCATCACATGCCCCTATGGTTTCGCGTTCGATCCCCAGCGCTTCATTGCCGAAAACCAGCGCCAGCGGGA
>CAIJKT010000659.1 GCA_903821255.1 uncultured Lentisphaeria bacterium
ATAATAAATACTATCTCCAATCCCCAGGGTAAGTCCCAATCGTCAATCACGGGGCTACGTGCCAATATCAGTAGGGCTATGCAGACCACCGGTCCAAATATAAGCGGTTGCATGGTGGCTGTCAGGCGGGCAACCAAATGAATGTCAAGCCAGTCATCTGCACATTCCGGTGGGACTTTTTTTACCCTGGTGGTCCAAGCCTCGGCTTCATCCGTCCATTTACTTGGTTTTGCCGATAAATCATCAATTAGCCGTTCGCATAAACGGGCATTTTCGACGACCCAAGTGATCAAGAAAATCGTGGAGAGAACCGCCAGAATAATTAAACAAAAATTTACTGATTGGGCAAAATCACCACGCGCGGGGACATTCGGTAGGCCAGTCTGCGATATAAGAATTCCCGCCGCTAAAAAGAACACAAGCACATGAATTACCACCCGCAAAAACCAGGGGTAAGATGTTACTGGCATATCCAAGCCGGAGTAACCCAAATATTTTTCCCACAATTTTTCAGGCTGAACTTTCAAGATATCATCCTGATCACGTACCCGCTTCCAATCTCCTATAAAAAGAACTTCCAAGAATTTAGGGGGTATCCAATTGTTTGGCAAAACAAAAGTTGATGGAATCTCATTTTTCAAGTCTTCTTCCATTTTTTTGATACGCTGATGCCCCCACCGGCAAAAAAACCATACAAACAGGACAATCAATATTCGTAGCAACTGGCTAGGCCAGATGCTTACGCCTTCCAGCCAGTAAAACGGCTCAGCGTTGATTTGGTTAAAGTAGAATTTCAAACCATACACTATTAAACAGGATATTAATATAATACCTGCGATTGAATAAGGATCAGACTTACAGTAATTCAAAGCGCTTTTTACTTTCTTCCGAAACCAAGAGCTAACAAAGTAAAAGGGCAGTGCTGCCCCCATCACGTCAAATATCACAAGTACATCTTTCCAAGTCCACTTGAGCGGTGAATTGGCAAAAATCTGTGGTTGAACAGTGTTATCGCATGCTGACCAATTAGTCCATGAGCATTGGGGTTTGTTGCTCTCATCATTATCCAACGGCAGCCTATCCTCATTTGTGGGTAATGATACTGGATGGCTACGTCCAATTTCGAACAAAAGCGGGGAATTTTTAATCTTGTCTGAAAATATGGGGTCGGCAAGAACGGTTTCACTATTAAGCGCCAGTTGCATCGCAAGAAATAACGCCGTTTGATAGCTGTCACGGAAAGGGGGGATATAACCCTGTAATTCGGGGCGCAGCTTCAGGTCAAAGGCCGAAGCCACCAACAAATTGTGTGTTTGGTGCCATTTAGCCGGATGAAAGTAAGCAGCATGCAGGTCGGTGGTAAAAAACAGCTTGTGCGGAAAATTCTGGCGCAGTGCTTCCAGAATCAACAACTTGTCATGTACATCCGAACCCAACACACCAATAGCGGCGACACCTTTCTGGTCACCTTGATCCTTCCACTCCTGATCGAGTTTAAGGATATGATCCGCCAGCCGACGTAAATAGTCCTTCTGGTTTTCCCCCTCAGGGAATTCAATCAGCGTATTGGCATTGGACTTGTCGCTGCCGTCAGATTTTTTCTCCGCTACACTGGCCGACTTGTCATTTTTATCCGGTAATTTACCGTCCAATCCACGCATGTAGCCAAAGGTTTGTATCAGCTTATTATTGGCTTGATCAGGATTCCAGGCAAGCTCGAAAGCCTTGGGCATCGCGCGGCCATAGAAGGTGTCCCATTCGGACAGAATGACGACATGATCCGTTTTCTTGACCCGGCGCCGATCAAGTTCTTTCTCCACTATGCCCATCATTTCTGTATCGGTAAAGGTAGTCTGATGTAGTGTGATCCCTTGCTCCTGTAGGTAGCCAGAAACAGTTTCTCCATGCCGTACCTTGACCCCAAGAGCCTCCCTCAGCAAGAGAAAGTTTGACGCAGTCGCACCAGCGGAGTAATACACAATGGGCTTATAGAGTGGCTTAGAAGTAAAGCAACATAAAGCTCCCTCTCCCTCTGGGAGAGGGTCGAATGTCGCTTTACTTCTACATGGTTCTATATCACCAATTTCCCCCAAGTTAGCGTTAGGCTTAACAGAGCATTCGGTAATACCGGGTTTATTCTTGGTAGCCTCAACCTCTTTCAACATATCCCGTAACAATGTTGAGGAGTTCGGGCCAATGACCGTATAATTAAAAGAGACGTTATTTAACTCTTTATGCTCTTTTTTCATTTGATCTGTTAGGATTGTTTGTTGCAACAAGCCTTTTAGCTTACTCGCCGGACTACCCAGCAGATCTGATTCATCGACCCATAACAGCAATACCTTCTTATTATCTTCCGCCAGCGACCACCACTCAAATGCAACTCTTTCTTTCAAGCCCATGTGAAAGTAGCCGATATGCTGCTCATCTCGAGGCGTAGCTGCCTGATTGGCCAAGGCTGAAAGCACTGCATAACGCCGCCGCATTCGGTCTTCTGCTGCTTCCTGATAGGGGCCGCCAGGCAGGGTGACGGCAATTACGGTAATGACATCCTTAGGGGCAGGAAAATTGTCTTTATAAATCTGATTGTTATCGTGAGATTGTGATTCATCAGCTAGACTAGCCTCCCATGCCAGCGTTCTACCATCACTTACCTTGATAGAAAGATTTTTCTTCGGCGTTTCTTCGTTGGCGTTTTTCACGGGTGTGATTAAAAGTGCGGGGAT
>CAIJKT010000660.1 GCA_903821255.1 uncultured Lentisphaeria bacterium
CAGGAAGGATGAAATCAGGCACAGGATAACAAGAAAATTCAAGATATTTTTTTACCGCGAAAAATCACGAAAATGAAACTAAGGAGCCGTACAAAAATAACCTTTACATCTTCGCGCTTCTCCCGGATGCCTTTGTGTTTGCCGGCTCGTTACATACCTGAGGGTATGCTCCTCACCGGCAATTCACAAAATCACCTCGGGATATTTCGCAAAACTTGTAAAGTTTATTTATTTACAGCTCCTAACCAGTAAAGCAATAAAATAGCAGGATATTTCATGAAATTTAAAAAATTCGGCACTCGCTCCGGGTTCAGCGTTTCACCGGTCAGCATCGGCGCGATGCGGTTTCCGGCGGACGCGGTTGAAGCCGTCAAACTTATCCGCACCGCCATCGACCGTGGCATGGTTTACATCGACACCAGCAGAGGCTACGGCGAATCGGAGTTTATTCTGGGACGGGCGCTCAAGGACGGCTACCGTGAAAAGGTGATTCTCTCCAGCAAATGTTCGCCGTGGATCAAAAAAATCCAGGACTTGGATGACGGTTCGGCGGATTCGGTTTTCCACCGGATACAGGAAACCATTTTGCGGCTGGATGTTGAATATCTGGATTTCTATCAGGTCTGGAACATTGATTCGCCCGAGGCGTGGAAGACTGCGGTGCGCAAGGGCGGCATGGTTGACGGCATCCGCCGCGCCATGGCTGAAGGCATGGTCCGCCACACCGGATTCACCACTCACGAGAAACCGGAGAATTTGCTGCGCTATCTGGACGACGCCGAATGGGCTGAAATCATTCTGGTCACGTGGAATCTGCTGAACCGTGATTACGCGGACGTGCTGACGAAAGCGCATAAGCTGGGAATAGGCACCATTGTCATGAACCCGTGCGGCGGCGGACGGCTGGCCGAGGCCAGTCCGGTATTCGCGGACCTGGCGCGGGAAGTCGGCGCAGTCAGTGTGCCGGACCTGGCAATCCGTTATGTTTACTCCAATCCCGATATCGACACCATGCTTTGCGGCATGACATGCAAAGATGATATAGACAACAGCCTGGCATCCGTAGCCCGCGGCAAATTCACCGCGGCGCAGATGAAGCGGATAAATACCTTGCTGGACGGAAAGACCCAAGGCAAGGTGTGCACCGCCTGCAATTACTGCATGCCGTGTCCCGCCGGAATCAATATTCCCGGCATGATGCATATGGCGTTTCAAAGCAGATATTACGGTTTTGAATCAGCGATGCGCAGGGAGTATGCCGGCTGCCGCGTCAAGGCTGACGTCTGCACCAAATGCCGCCAGTGCGAGAAGAAATGCACCCAGAAAATAGCCATCGTCAAGGAATTAAAAATCATCCATGAGGAATTGGGGCAGTAATCCGCCAGTTCATTTTAACCTTTTGCTCTTATTCTTTTATCTTCTTGCGCGAGTTTATTTGCATCGGACAAACCGGCAGATTAATTTATCCGGCGGGAGGTTTTTATGAATACGAATTGTCCGCACTGCCATACAGCGCTGATAATCGCCGACGAACATGCCGGCGAGATGGTGGCTTGTCCGGACTGCGGGGCGCATTTCAAAGCGCCGGTGGCGGATTACATTCCCAAAATCTGCCCGAACTGCCGGGCGGGGGTGGAGCGTTCCCATAAAATCTGCGTGAACTGCGGTTACGATTTTGAATCCGGACAGCTTTTGAGCACCAGAGTCGTCAGGCCGGAGGAGATTGTGCCGTGGTGGCTTCATGTGCTGCGTTTTATCGCCGAATGCTACCCGGGACTGTTCCGGCCGCTGACGCTGATCGCGTTTATCATTTTTTTAATTATGTTCATCGCGGTGGAAATCCTGGCGCTGACGGTGTTGTTCATGGGAGCGTTTATTTCCGCGTTCATGGTGGCGGTGGCGGGGATGATGATTTATGTGCAGGGGGCGGCCTTCCTTGGAACCGGCAGCATTATGGATTTGCGCAATGCTCTGGTTGAAATGCAGGGGCGGCAGATGGAGGCGTTTGTGTGGCTGGCTTCCGCGCCGACGCTGCTGATCCTGTCGGGGATGTTTATCGCGTCGAAATATCTGATGCATTGAAAGAGAGAAGTCAGGAGTCAGAAGTCAGAAGTCAGAAGTCATAATTTAATACAGAACACAGAAGACAGAATTTAATGCAGAAGACAGAATTTAATGCAGAAGACAGAATAAATTCTAATTATTGAGAGCAGAAGGCAGAATAAACAAAGACAGCAATATCAGGTTTAATATAGATTAAGAGGGCTTGTCATGATTTTTAAAATTGAGTGTCCGGGCTGCAAAAAGAAGTATGATGTGCATAACAGCTTCAGCGCCAAACAGGTTGCCTGCGACTGCGGCGCAAAATTCACTTTGCCGGCGGCTCCGCCTGAAGGCGATTATCAGGTGTGCCCGGCTTGCCGTGAATTATCTTCAAACGACAATGTCATCTGCACGTCATGCGGATTCAACTTCAAAACCGGAGGCAAAGCTGCCGCCCGGAAAAAGATAAGAGATGATGACGAACCGGGCTTCTGGTTTAAATATGGCATTCTGATCAAAAAACTGGTGATGCTGTCCATCCTGCTGCTGGTAGGTTTTACGGTCTATCATTATTATACGGCCAGACCGTTCGGCATTTCCGCGAAATCGCCGCTGGGGAAGTTTCCGGTGGTGAATGCTTTCCTCAGCCAGTTGAATTTTGAATTCAAGGAGCTGCCGGCCCCGGCGCAATATCCCGACTGCAAAATGTACTGTTTCAATAATGCGAAGGCGGCCAAAGACACCAGGGGGATGGTGGATGAGGAGATCATGATGATTGCGGATAAAAGCGGGATCATTCAAGCATTTTTCGGGCATTATTCGGTGCCGGATGTCGCGCTCAGCCCGAACGGAACCATCGTATCGCGCTTTTTCGGAAGACTGCGCACCGAGTTCGGAGTGCCTGAAAAACCGGAATTTAAAGTGGTCACCCACGGCACCGGGCGTCTGGCCTGGTCCGAAAATGTATGCAACTGGGGCGATCAGAGCATCAGTATTTACTGGACGCGGACTGATAATGCCATCGGACTGGTCTCCTCCTCGCAGAAAATTGCAATCACGCTGGCGAAATATTCACCGGAGAAAACCTTGAGAGACAGTATGCGCGGCGGCGACGGGGAAAGCGAACCCGCCGCCGGCATCAGCCCGGGAATTGGCGGCAATGCATTTAAAAACATCAGCAAAGGCATCAATAAAACAGTAAATAAGAAACAGCAGGAACTGGAGAAAGAGCAGCAGTGAAAAAGATCAAAGCAAGATGCGAATGGGCCGGAACAGATCAG
>CAIJKT010000661.1 GCA_903821255.1 uncultured Lentisphaeria bacterium
AATCAAGCACATAACCCGCCAAACCAGCTAAAAAAATCAAAAAAAAGAAAAGAAAACAACATTTAATAGTATTGCACTGCAATAGCGCTCTTGAAAATCGGCATCCCTGAATTAATTTTAAGTCACTTAATTTGGCAGAATTTCGGTTTCATTCCGATAGATTAACATTTAACAGGGAATATAGATAATGCAGAGACTTTTAATAGCAGGCATGGCGTTGTTGCTTTTTACCGGATGCATGAGTGTCGAATATCAAGGGAAAAATTATCCGCCGACTACTGATGTCAAAATTTATGAGAACAAGGAAAAGATCCCGTTTGACTATACCACCATTGGCAAATGCCGCGTCGCCGGTGATTACAACAAGTACTCGCAGGAGGATATCTATTCCGCATTGATTAAAAAGGCCAAAGCGGAAGGTGCCGACGCAATCCTGATTTATGCCTACCAGATTGTAGCTGCCGGCAGCGAATCTGAACGCTCCCAGGATTATATGAGCGTCTGGTCAGACAGTTCAAACGAAACTTCCGGCTGGAACCAGTTGCAAAAAGATTTTGGCGGAGGATACGGCGAGATAGGCAAGGATAAGAGCAAGGAGACCTATTCCAACACTTACAACCGGATCGTCAGAGCCTGGTTCCTGAAATATTACAAGAATATCCCTCCGTCAGATAAAAAAGACGCCGCAACCGGGAATAAGCCGGATACCGCGGCACCGGCAGCCTCCGCTGAAGCCGGGAAAGATCCCGCGAGCACCGCTCCTAAAGCAGATGTTCCTGCTGCGGCAGTCCAGCCAGTTCCCGTTACCCCGGCAAAATAAAGCAATAACATTCAGAGTGAAAACTTAAAATAGAAAACGCCCGGCATTGAGTTCCGGGCGTTTTTCATTGTGCAAAAACAAATGCAACCGCTTATTTCTTTTTAGCGGCAGCTTTGATTTTGACTCTGACTTTAGCTTTCAATCTATCCAGATACGCTCTGCGGCGTATTCTTTTTTCGACCTTGTTGTATTGCTGAGCCATAAAAAAACTCCTTAAATTAAAGTTATATTTCAGTTATAATAAGATATAGAATTTAATGCTTTTAATCACTTTTTCAAATGAAATAGCCCTGAAAATCTAAAGATAATATTGTTGATGCTTTTGAGAAGCGGTAAAACTCATTATCCGGCATCTGTTTTTATAAAAATTAGGACAAAAATGATTTTCATTTGAACATCCAGCCGCTATCTTATGTCTATAATTGAAAAGCAACCTGAATTGGAGGTCGTTCATGCACCGTTTTCTTGTTCTAGCATCAGTCGCCGTTTTCTCATTTTTAACTGTCGCCGGAATGGCGGCAGCAGTGCCTGCCCTGATAGACCGCACCCAGGCCGTCGCCGCGGCGGCAAAAGTCTCGGTCAGGGATTATCCGGATGCGGATGTCGTACTGATCCATGATTATGAGAAAGCCTGGTACAAGCCGGACGGCACCGGCTACACCGTCGAAGAAGTTTACGAAAAAGTTCTGACCGAAAAAGGCAAAAGGGAAAGCCGGACGCTGGATTTGTATTTCCACAAACATTACAATACAATTGAAGTGCTGCTGCTGGAACTCATCAAGCCGGACGGGCGGACAGTGGTGATTGACATCCCGGCTAATTCCAAGTCCATGGTTGATTCTTCGCAGATGGGATCGAATATTTACGACCCTAACAGCCAGATACTGAAGGTGACAATACCGGACCTGCAAATCGGGGATATCGTGCATGTCATGACCAAAGATACGATCATCAACACCCGGATCAAAGACACCTGGAGCGAATATTTCGTCCTCCAGTCCACCAATCCGCTGCTGCGCTACGACATTGAAATCAGCGCGCCGCCGGAACGGCCTCTGGCTCAGAAAATGATCAAAGACGAAGTCAAAGGCACTATCACTTTCGCTCAGAAGGAAGTTGACGGACGGATCAATTACCGCTGGACCGCAACAAATGTTCCGCGGATTTTTGAAGAGCCGAATATGCCGCCATACTATACGGTCTGTCAGCGGCTGCTGGTCAGCACCGTTCCCAACTGGACGGATATTTCAAAATGGTACTGGGAAATCAGCAAAGGACACCTTGACAAAATCACTCCGGAGATGAAAAAGACCACCGGAGAGATTGTTAAAGGCCTGAAAACTCCCCAGGAAAAGATTGAGGCTATTTTTCAGTTTGTATCGAAAAAGATCCGCTACATGGGCATCACCCCGGAGAATGTCGCTCCCGGCTATGAGCCGCATGATGTGAATATCACCTTTGAAAACCGTTACGGAGTCTGCCGCGACAAAGCAGCGCTGCTGGTGGCAATGCTGCGTGCCGCCGGATTCGATGCATTTCCGGTGCTTTTCTATTCGGGACAGAAAAAGGACATCGAAGTTCCCAATACCTATTTCAACCATGCTATCAGCGCGGTTGAACTGGAAAAGGGCAAATATATCCTGATGGACTCCACTGATGAGTCCACCTCTGAACTGTTTCCGTCGTATCTGTGCGACATGAGCTATATTGTGGCACGCCCCGACGGCGACACCTTGAGAACGTCCGCGATCACCCCGGCAGATGAAAACATGCTGACAATCAGGACTATCGGCAAAGTCTCGCTTAAAGGTGAATTTGAAGGTACTGCCACCCTGGACTTCAAGGGGATCAACGACGGGAGATCG
>CAIJKT010000662.1 GCA_903821255.1 uncultured Lentisphaeria bacterium
TATATCCTTGCCACAATATTGTGGCAAGGATATATCTACAAAATTTTCATATATTTTTTACCCAAGAGAGTGTTGATTTGAATAACGTCTTTGACTCCACATACTCAAGGAGATTCTTTATTTTCCGCCCTCTGAGTCACCTAAGTTGTCATCTTGGCTATACCGGGTCTGTATCCAGCAACGAATAAACTACGAAGTTCTGCATTGCGCCTGGGTAGTTCATCGTCGTTTAATTTATGGTTTTAAAGAACTCATCCAGGAGGCTGTTTCAATATTTGCCGTCCATTGATTTCTTCTGGCATAGAGAAAACTTGCGTACTGCTGTATAATCAGGGAAGCAGTTTTACCGTTTAAGGGAAGCCCGAGGAAATCAATCGGATTAAGAAATGAGATTTGCATAAACTCATCGGGAGTCAATTTTTCCTTGAAATACTCTATGTAATTGCAGTCTTTCGCCTGTTGTCTCACCAGGTAGAAGTCCGTGCCGAAAAGGATCTTAGTTTTTATTTTATCATCATTCAGAAACTTCTTTAAATTGGCGAAATATTGGCCCTCCTGGTCAGGAGATTCCATGGGGTCGGTATGGTATGAAATATCGGCGTAAACGTGATCGTATTTCTGTAGTAATTCGATGATTTTGATGGTGTAATCGTCAGTTAATTCCGTCTGGCATAGTCCTTCTGCTCCGCCAAAATGGGCGAAGCAGATACGTAAAGACGGATATTTCTGCAAATGTTTCTCAAGTTCATCCGGGGCACAGAAATCGGCCGCATCCGGAATAGAAAAACCTCCACGGTTACAATGCATTGTAATGGGGATATCTTTTTCAGTACAAAACTCAAGAAAATCATTCCCCAGCTCATCAAGACTGTACCCTGAAGACGGATACAGTTTAATTCCGACAAATGCTCCTGCAAAATCATTATAGCCATCGCGGTCACTCTCGCCAAAAACCGCTTTCAGCCGTTGAAGGAAATTATTACGGTGAGGGTTGACTGCGTAGAACGGCAACAACCGACCGGGATATTTCAAGACGGTTTTTACGGTGTTTTCAAGTTGCGTTCTGAACTTCTTATCCGTGTCATTAGACTCAGTCTTTGCACAGAAGTCAAGCGTCAAGACGACAGCCAGAGCGTCATCCCCACGCATTTTGAATAATTCGTCAGCATTCTCATCCATTCCAGCAAAGCCGAGTCTCAAGAACTGCATAATATCATTTAAGTCCACGTCATGGACATCAGAATTCCAGTCCAGATTGCTGTAATTATCCTTCAACCATGTTGAAAAAAGAATTTCTGTGGGCGCTTGCTTGCCATTAAGCATGTCCGCAAAAATAGCATCAAGGTTATTCATTAACAGCGCGGCATTACTAATATTACTAAAATTATAGGAAAACGATTTTGAACTATATTCAATAATTGTTTCATGCGATACGGGTGTTTGGGCGTCAAAAATATTATCGATATCTGATTTTAATTTTGTTTTAAATTTGCGAGTGATTGCCCCTCTGATATCACGTTTTAACCGTTCCAGGAGTATTTTAGTTGTTCCGCTGGAAAGCAGTGCGTCGAAATTAGTGATATGGGTATGACAATTGATTAAGATAGAAGAATCGGTTGTTGGGGCATTTGCGGGATTGCTCGCGGCTAATGCTTTTGTGGATGGTGCAGATGCTGTTATTGGTGGAAGCCGGAGAACTTGCTCCGCATTGGTGAATATCCTTTGATCAAATCCAGCCTCAATAAAACAATTGACATTTTTATCAATGGAATTGATACCCAATGGACTTTGAGGTAGTTTGTCCAAGTTAAATTTATGACATTTGATAGCACTCAGCATAAATGGAATTGACGGTACATCGCTGCCCAGAAGCAGTTTCTGTCCTAATTTCGAATCATTAGAAAGATCCTTGACTATAGCCAGATGCTCAGGCAGCCTTGCGTCCCACGGCGTTAGAAAATAGGCAGCAACGTCACCATAAATATTGTCGTTGGCTTTAAACAAATCCAGAAAACGCTGCCAGTCTGTCTTTCCATCCGGGCCGAGTAAATCGATTTCCTTGTCGCCGGCAATAGGCATGGCGCAATGCGCCCCGATTACTTTTAAATTTGGTGCCGCGTTGAGGATATAAGTCAAATTTTTCGGATCGTTAAGTCTCTGTTTGGTGTCGTCATGAAACGCAGGTGGAATAGTGTGTTCACGCCCCAGGTGACACAGGAGAGGGATTTTCAGCCTTGCCATCTCCTGGAAAAAATCCTCTACTCGTTTTTTTATTTCATCAAGACCAGATTCCGTAAAATATCGCTCCAGCTCGATGTTTTGTACCGATGGAATCCATTTTACCAGAACCGCACCAAGGTCAAAAGCTTTGTGCAGTTCATCCAGGGCATCGGGACGGGCTGGATGAATCGATGCTCCAAGATACGCGGTTTTTCCATATTTTTCTTTTATCAGTTGCACGCATTCTGCGATAGCCTCATTGGACACATAAAGTTCGCTATCATCCGGACAAGCAATAACTTGCTTATTTTCATCAATTTTATAAATATTGTCA
>CAIJKT010000663.1 GCA_903821255.1 uncultured Lentisphaeria bacterium
CAAAGAATTGACGGTATACGGCGCGAAATTTGATAACTCCGCCGAGTGGACTGTTCTGCTGGCGCGTTATAATTATTCGGTATATCTGCAGAAACCTGAATTGAGCGCATATCCGCAGTTGTCCAACGTCAATTGGCACATCTACGAAGAATATGCCAGGCTGCGGCTGGAAAAATAATCCAGTTCAGAAAAACATGCCAGGATTGAATATAATTCATGCCGGGCTTTATAATTTTATGCTGGAATGAAAACAATATTATGAATATCGGAGAACGTGCCTTTTAATTTGTCAACTTTAAAGACAACTTCCTGTCTGCCTTTATTAATTTTCATTTTGCCGAGATAATATCTTTTGTATTTATCATATGGGCCATTCTCTTCAGTAATCCCGCTGACGGAGCTTTTGCCGACAGTGATGCTGTACGATGCTCCGGCTTGAAGACTGATAGTTCCCAAGTCAATATAAACATCATACGTTGCGGATTTTTCCACATCAATATTCCAGATTACCTGACAGCCGTAACGTATAATATGGCCGATCGAAGTATTGCCATTATAAAATCTGTTTATTTCGTGCCACGGAATTCCGCCTTCAGCTTTAAATATGCCGGTTTCAGCTTTTAAGTATGCAGACTCTCTGCTTAAAAACTTTACGACTTTATTTTTCGATTTGTTGATAGCGGCAGTATCAATGACTGGCTCAGCTTTAAAATCAACCCGGATAATGTTGATCCACGGATTTACAGGGTTTGCGGGCAGGCCGTGGATGAACAGCCCGGACGGCTGGTCTATCGAATTCTTATTTACTTCACGGGTCACTATATCAGAAGTCAGCGTTTCAGAATATCCAGCAAGCTGGATTTTTTTTATGTCTCCGGAAACATTGGGAACGCAAACATCACTGCAGGCGGGCCATGTATGCAGATGCAAGTAATAGCTATTTTTATTTTTTGTAACAACACCTATTTTCTTATACTCTAAAGTTGCAGGATCCATAACTTTCAGATCGCACGGCTGAGTTTTGAAGAAATTATTGCCGGCATATTTCACCCAGCGCCCGATATCATGCATTCTGCTTACCTGTTCATGATCAATTTGACCGTCAGGCATTGGCGCGATATTTAACAGATAATTGCCGCCGAGAGAGAAGGCTTTACTGAAGCGGCGGATCAACTCACGGCTTGACCAGTAGTGTCTTTCCTGGTCATATCCCCACGAGTTTTTACAAATGGAATCGCAGCACTCAAACGGCAGATGCTGTTCATCAATATATTCCGGGATGAAGCTTTCCGGGGAAAGATAATCGCCGAACGGCAGACATTCCCCGCTTAATTCAATTCCCCGGTCATTCACCACGCATTCCGGCTGTTTCTTATGGATGTATTCAACAATTTTTTTAACACTTTCGAACGGCAGCAGATCATCCTGATGATCGAACCAGACCGACGATATTTTGCCGTAATTGCTCATTAACTCGCTGATCTGGCCTGAAAAGAAATCGTAATATGTCTTTGCGGTATAATCGTTTTCCGAAAGCCAGGTATTGATGTTAACATAAAGCCCCAGACGGATATTGTGTTTGGCGCAGGCTTCTGCTAATTCAAGAATAATATCCCGCTTGAACGGGGTATTCATTACATTATATCTGGATAATTTAGTATTCCATAAACAGAACCCCTCGGCATGTTTAGCTGTCGGAACAATATATTTTGCTCCGGCGTCAACCGCCAGTTTCACCCATTCTTCCGCGTCGAATTTTACCGGATTAAAGTCTTTCATGATTTTTGCGTATTCGGACTTGGGGCCGCCGCGGACGGCATTTTCATTCCTGCCTAAAAGGGTGTATAAGCCGAAATGAATAAACATTCCGAATTTAGCGTCCATAAACCAACTGTTTTTATTCATTTTTCACCTGGTGTTAATTGCCGGCGGTTCCAGCTTTCAGCGTCAATCTTTAAATTTAATATTGAGCATGTCAGCACCGCCGGGCAGAGGAGAAATATCAACCTCCCGGCTTCCCTGAACAATTTGCATCTGTTCAAAAGCTCATCCCGGCATGCATCAACTTATTTTTTTTCATCCTTTGCCGGATCGATTGCATAAAAGCCGACACTGCCGATGATTCCGATAAAGTAGTAGTCCTTGCCGCTGGCGCATCCGATCTGAATATCGCCGCTGCACGGTGCCGGCAGCGGGCAGGCAATCGCGTTATCCAGCTGGCCGTTAATAAACAAAGACGCCGTTTTTCCGTCGAATCTGACTTCAACTTTATACTTGGTGCCGATCTGCAGAACAGTTTTACTTTGAACGTATTTTGTATTTTCACTACCCTTGCCGGTATTAATTTCCACTCCAAGTTTCATATCCTGGCCAAGTGATATCCGGAATCCGCTGTTCAAATAGCTGAACGCCTGGACAATGCCGCCGCAATATGCGCCGGGGATACCTTCGGGCACGATTTCCGTGATCATGCTGTAGGGTGCGCCGGAAGACATTATAGCGGGGCATTTGCCGAAAGAAATACAGTTTTTGGTAAATCTCATGCCGGTCAACGGTTCGGTGACCGGCTGCGGAAACGGTTCTTTGGCGGACAGCGCGGATTCGCCGGAAATTTTATTGTTGAGCTGTCCGTCTTTGAAATCCTGCAAATCCCACATACTGACGCACTTGCCCGGAGCGGTGGCGGCGTTTTCAACCGCGCCGGCAACCGGTGCGGCATCTGGCTTGACTTCCGCCTGCGCTGATGTCATAACGAACATCAATGCAAGCCCGGCGAAAATACTGTACTCTTTTCTCATATCAACCCCCTTCATGTTAAGTTGGCTTGGGAGTCGTTCAAAAATAACTGGTACTTTCTACTGGTG
>CAIJKT010000664.1 GCA_903821255.1 uncultured Lentisphaeria bacterium
ATTAAGTTTTTGCGCGAATTCTTTCACGGATTCAAGTATATCTGACATAATATATGTATTCAGACATACATTTGATCTGTCGATTTTCGTTAAAAATATTTGTTTGAAAGAATAACTTTTTGTGTTGCTTGCAGGATTACTGTACAACCGGATACTGCATCCTATTATAACAGTAATTTTTCAATGCTTCAACTCATTAAAATCTTTCATTAATTTGATGTCTTCAAAGTTGTTCTTCTCACACGTTGCCGATACTACTTATCCTGCGAAAGCAATATGAATTTAGCAAAACTGCTGCCACCGCTGCTTCGGCTCTGTGTCAATAAAAAGCGGGCAGCAGCAGTTTTGGGAGGAGTACGAAAAATCAATCCCTCTATCCGAGGACCACTGGTCCCGCAAATCGGATTCCCGATACGGAGTTCCAGAAGAGATCCGTCAATATCAAAAAAAGCAACTCCCATTGTGACATTATAAGCTTTTTCCAGTTTAACTTCAGACTCAAAGCCATAAACTCGTTCTGGATATAGCTTAATTAATGGCCCAATCCACCCCACCCCGTCCAGACAAGTATTGCCTATTTTCAATGTTTCATTAACTTGCTGCAATTCTCCAGCATCTTGCTGCATTTTTTGCCACTGGTTTACAGGAAGTTGCTGCCGGGAATTAAATTCTTTCGCTGATATATTTTCGCAGGGTATTGCCTTGCCCCAATCCAGATTTGGCAACGGAGTTTCATGGGTTGCTGATTGGGGCTCGGATAATTTTTCCAGCGAAATATCGTCAAAATAAGTTGAGCCTTCAGCTTTCCACGATCTAATGGCGGCAATTGTTGCAAAGGTAATATTTTCAGGCACTTTTACGATAGATTCCACATACGTCCAATCGCATTTACCATCAACTTTTTTAGTTGACGCCGTTGATTTCCAGGTAAGATTTCGATCCTTCACTTCAAACCACGCGATTCTAATTTCGTTTCCGCCCCAAGCCTCCGATTTGATCCAGCCGCTGAGTCGATATTCTTCACCTGACTTAACCGGAATTGGTTTTTCATACTGCCAGCCAGCCCCCATATTGTCGGATGCTTCCAGGATGGACACGCCACGTTTCCCTGTATGAGCGGCCTCTTCATTGCAAGCTGCATTTTCAGGAAGCAGGCGGTAGCGAACCCAGCTTTCAGGAGCGCCGGCGCCTTCTTCGAAAGACGGGTTTTTTAACAGATTTTCCGATTCTCCTTTTATTGCCGCAAGCATCATTATGGCTAAGATAATAGTTTTATGCTTCATTATTTATCATTCCCTTTATTTACGGTTGTTTCCCATGCAGACACTTCATATCCTTCCATATCCAAGGTGATTTTATCCATATTCCAGTCGGCGTGCCGAGCGGTTAAAAACCGGATATTCCCCTTGTCATCCAGATCGGAGCAGGCTTTGGCGTTAGAATAGTTAAGCGAGAAAAGCCGCCCATTCCCTGGTGGAGCATTCTGGAAATTCAATTCAACTTTAACCGGAATTAACATTTTGTTAATCACAATCAGTCTTTTCACCGCGCCGTCCCTGAAAGCGTATGCTTCTACCAGCGGAGAAGAAGATACTACAGATATTATTTTCCCTTGCCCCATTTTTCGGAACAACCAGATTGCATGATATACAGGATGAAGCTTAAATTTGCCCTGTTCATCCCAGCAAGCACCAAAGCCGCCATCTAAAGTAAAATAACACATACATCTGCCGCCTCCAAGAACAAACTGGCTAAGTGCGGATGTGTACCATGCCCCATTAAACATAGTACGAATCTTAGGATCAGTTCCTTCGGGATTTCCACAGCGCGGATTGATGTTTGCTTCGGTTACAATTACAGGCATGGATTTGTTCATGGCCAGATTATACGCTTGTTTCTGATAAAGTGATACGGCCTGCATATATTGTGGTGTTTTTTCCATTATATAATTACTGGGAGAATCGAATGGTTCGGAATAGCCATACTGGTGGTAAGAAAGGAAGTCCACGAATGGCCCTGCTTCACGCAATAATTCTTCTGCCCAGCCTATATTGGGAGAGCAGTTTACCGGCCCGCCGAGCTTTATCTCTGGGTCGATCTTCTTCAGTCTCGGCGCTATAAAATTATAAACTTGCATATAATATTTATAGCTCCAGCCGCTTAATTCCGTCTCATTGCCTATCTGCCACCATTTAACTGGAGTTTTTCTATCTATATTGTAATGCCTAACTATTGCTTCGCAATATGAAGCGTATTCTTCTAAACTTTGAGGTTTCCAATTGCGGGTTAGAGAACATTCAGCCGTAGCACACCTCATCCACGCCGGTCCAAGCGGTCCAAAGCATAACATAGGTTCACCCCCTGCCGCATAAATATAATCAATATAC
>CAIJKT010000665.1 GCA_903821255.1 uncultured Lentisphaeria bacterium
ATTTTCGAGTTCCACTCTGAACATTGTGTTCGGCAGCAGTTCCCTGACCACACCCTCAACTTTGATTACATCTTTTGACACGTTAAAATCTCCGGTTCTCTTTCCGTAATAAGTACCATATGCTCAAAATGAGCGGATAATTTACCATCGCGAGTTCTGACCGTCCACTGGTCAGGCTCTGTAAACACTTTGTGCGTTCCGAGGTTCAGCATCGGCTCAATCGCCAACACCATTCCCGGCACCAGTTTAGGTCCGCGGTAAATACATACAAAATTCGGGACTTCGGGCGGCTCGTGCAGTTTAGTGCCGCAGCCGTGACCGACATATTCCCGGACAATCCCCAGTTTAGCTTTATCAGCAACCCGTTGAATCGCAGCGCTGATGTCTTTAACGTAGTTGCCGGAACGCGCTTTTTCAATGCCTGCTTTCAATGCAAGCTCAGTAAATTCGAGTAATTCACGGGTGCGCGGCGGTATTTCCGGCTGCATCGCCAGGGTTACGGCGGTATCGCCGATGCCGCCGTTCAGGTCCACGCCGATATCAATGCTGACAATGTCTTCAGGCTGGATAATCCGGTCGGGACGGCCGATGCCGTGAACAACTTCATCATTCACGGAGATGCAAATCTGTCCCGGATAGCCCCGGTAACCCAGAAAGGCGCTTTTGCCGCCGGTCTGAAAGATTAAGCGCCCGGCCAGATCGTCAATATCCTTCGTGGATATTCCCGGCCGGATCAGACCGGCCAACTGGTCACGCACATAACCCGCAGCCGCGCCAGCGGCGCGGATGCTGACAATTTCCTGAGGCGTATGAATGACACAGTCCGGCTTTGACATTAGCAGAGTTCCTTCAGCAGGGCGGAATGAACCTTATTTTTTTCAGTTTCGGTGATCGCCACCAGCAGGCCCTTTTTCTCATAATATTCGATCAGGGGCTGGGTCTGGGCGTAAAATACTTTCAGTCTTTCCTGCGCGGTTTCCAGTGAATCATCCGCGCGCTGGAAAAGTTCGCCGTCGCAATCATCGCAGGCTTTTTCCGATTTCGGCGGCGAAAAGAGCTTGTTATAGATTTTGCCGCATTTTTTGCAGGAGATTCTGGCGGTGAGGCGTTTCAGCAGCATTTCATCATCCACTTTGAAATAGATGACGGCGTCAAGTTTTCTGCCGGCATCGGTCAGGGCCTGCCCCAGCAGATCAGCCTGGTTGATGGTGCGCGGGAAACCGTCAAGAATGAAGCCGCTGTTGCAGTCCGGCTGTGCCAGACGGGCTTTGACCATGCCTGCGACGATTTCGTCCGGGACCAGTTCGCCTCTGCTCATAATGGCGGAAGCCTGCTTGCCGAGTTCAGTGCCTTTGGCAATCTCGGCGCGGAGAATATCTCCGGTGGAGATGTGCGCGAACGGATGCTGCTCCTTCAGGATGGCGGAAAATGTGCCTTTGCCTGCTCCGGGAGCTCCCAGAAAGATCAAATTCTTCTTTTTCAGCATTTTTAATGCTCCTTTGTTTTTATTAATGTTTACCAATGTTTTTGAAAAAATCGAGTAACTGGCCGGCGGATAATTCCGTCTGTGTTCCAGTTTTCATTTCCTTGCAGACCACGATGCCCTTTTCCAGTTCGGAGTCGCCGCAGATGATTACATAACCGGCATTGACCCTGTTGGCGTAACGCATCTGGGCTTTCATGCTTTTTTCTTCGACTTCAACCACGGTGGGAATATCGGCGGCGCGCAGGCTGGCGGCCAGTTTTAAATTGAAATCCCTCGCCGGAGCGCCCATGCTCAACAGGAATACCGGCTGGACATTGTCCGCCGGGGGAGGAACTTTCAGCGCTTCCTGCACCATCAGCAGACGTTCCAGGCCGATCCCGAAACCTACTCCGAGCATCGGCTTGTTTTCTTCCGGCAGGAACAGTTCATAGCGTCCGCCGCCGGAAATGGCATTTTGCGCGCCGAGTCCGGAGTGTACCACTTCAAAAACGGTATGCACATAGTAATCCAGGCCGCGCACCAGCAGCGGATCCACTTTATACTCAATGCCCATTGTATTCAGCACGTCGCACACCCGTTTGAAATAATCCTGCGACTCCCGGCTGAAACTGGTGATGTATTCCGGAGTTGAATCAATAATCTTTCTGCATTCGCTCTGCTTGCAGTCGAGAATGCGCCAGATGTTTTTATCCAGCCGCGTTTTGCAGTCGTTGCACATGGAGGCGATATGTCCGCTGAAATATGTGCGCAAAGCCTCTTCTGCCGGCTTGCGGTCCTCGCGGGAGCCGCGGGTATTGATCAGCAGTTGAGCATCCGGAATGCCGAGTTCGCGGAGATAGTGCATCAGCATGGCGATACATTCGGCGTCGAGTTCCGGCGCAACCCGGCCGACATTTTCCACGCCGACCTGATGAAACTGGCGGCGGCGGCCGGCGGCGGGGCGTTCACCCCGGAACATCGGGCCCATATAGAAAACGCGTTTTTCGTTGCCGTTCATGACATCGGTGCCCAGCAGCGCCCGCATGATGCCGGCGGTGCCTTCCGGGCGCAAGGTCAGGCTG
>CAIJKT010000666.1 GCA_903821255.1 uncultured Lentisphaeria bacterium
CTTTTCGCAAATTCGCGCCCAGCATTGGCAACTGGATAAACTTCTGCAGAATGTTTTAGGCCAGGTTTCCGAAATTCTCGGGTGCAATTCCGCTTTACTGGCTATCCGCCGCCAGGATAAATATGTAGTAATTTCTGCAACCGGGATACTGGTGGAGTCTGAAGTTGCCGCCAGGTATTTGGACTCAATCCCGTTGAATCTTGAAAACCGTATGTATGAATCCAAAGGAATGTTATATTTTGCGCTGGATGAATATGGAATTGTCACCCTGTTTGAACGCGGCAATGCGGTTCTTCACACTGAGCGGGTATATCTGGTCCGCCTGTTCCTGGAACAGGCCGCGTCAGCCATTAGAAACATTGATTTGCAGGAAGCGCTGGTCCGGAATGAAAAAATGTCCGCAGTCGGGCAGGCTTTGTCAATGCTCAGTCATGATCTGCGCAATTCCATCGGCGGAATCAGGGGGGTGGCTGAAATTTCTCTGGAAGAAATGGATAACAAGAAGGAGTTATGCGAGAACCTTAAAATGATTGAAAAAGCTGCCGACCGCGGTCTTGAAATGGTAAATGACGTGCTTGACTTTGTTCGCAACAATGCGGTAGCCAAGCAGGAAATACATCTGAATGAATTGATCAGTCAAGTGCGGCAGGGAATCCGGGATTTACTGGGGCAGCGCAATATTACCCTGGAAATGAACGCTCCGGATGATGTTATATTTGATGGGGATATAAGTAAACTTGAGCGCGTTATGCTGAATTTAGTGCAGAATGCCGTGGATGTCCTGACGGATTATAAAACTCCGGCGCCGGCAATTGCAGTCTGTGCGAATGTAGAGGATAAACAACTGGTAATCCGGGTAAAAGACAATGGTCCTGGAATACCGGCGGAGATCAAGGATAAGCTGTTCACGCCGTTTACAACCTACGGCAAATCCGGCGGCACCGGGCTGGGTTTGGCTATCGCGCGGCAGTTTGTCGAAGCTCACGGCGGGTCGATTTTCGTTGATTCTTCTGCGCCCGGAACTGAATTCAAAATCATTTTGCCTTTAAAGACGGCAAATTAGTGTAATACTTTTTTTGCTTTCTGCGGTAGAGCTTCGGCGACAGCCCGAAATACTTTTTAAACGCGCTGGAGAAAATGAATTCGTCGCCGTAGCCGGTTGACTGGGCAATTGTCTTCAGCGGATAATCGGTGCATTCGACGAGTGTTTCAGCGTATTCCATCCGTATTTCAATCAGGATTTGGCGGGGTGTTTTGCGGTAATTATCGAGACAGCGTCTTTGCAGGGTGGATGCTGAGATGTTGAGCTTTTTCGCCATCAGCTTTGTGTTCCAGTTCCTGCTCAAAGAGTTCTTTATTTCATCCCGGAGTTTTTCCAGTTCAAGCTGGCTGCTGCTGACCAGATTCGATTCCTGCAATGATCTGCTCAGATGCGAAGCAATAATCCGGCAGTAAAGTTCGGCTGCGGTTTCCGGTCCCGGCTCTGCGGGATGATCGGCAGTTTCCTGAAGATAGCCGGTCATGGCATTTTCCAGGCGTGGAATCACCGCTGTCGGTTTGTACAAAACTTGCCCTTTAAGATGCTGCCAGCAGGCTGTGTCCCGGCAGTGAAACCACAGGATTGTCCATTCGTCCCGGTAAACTTCCCAGAAACATGGTTCCCGGGCGGGAATGACCGTTACGGTGCCGCCGGTCATGATGATCTCGCCCTGACTGGTGAGCAGACAGCCTGCTCCTGATTTGGTGAAAATAATGATATATGTATCCTGATGGTCGGGGGTGCCGATCCGGTATCCGCTTTTGAGCAGACTGATACCTGAATAATAAACCCCTAGTTCCTTCAACGGATTAGCCTTTTTCCCTTTCAGATCAAGATATTTTTCAATACATGAATTCGGGATATTGCTTATTTTTCGAATGTTTTTGATTTTATTTAACATTCCGTAAATCTCCATCATACTTTATATTAATATTAGTTTAATACGATAATGGCATAAATCAATATAAACAACGGAGATTAAATAAAACATGAAAACTGAAATGGACAAGAGAACTGTGGCGCTGAAAGCTATGCGCTGTGAACCGGTACCATATACCCCCTGGTGTTTCGGATTTACTTATGAGGCCGGGGAAAAGTTGAAAGCGCATTATGCTGTCGACGATCTTGAAACAGTTTTTGACAACCATATTTTAGGGATGAGCGTATTCGGCGGCTTTGAGGATATCGGCAATGACTGCTATAAGGATTTTTTCGGTGTGGTATGGGACCGGAGCGAAGATAAAGATATCGGCGTGGTCAGTAATCTGCTGATACCGGAGCCGACCCTTGCGGGTTTTAAATTGCCGCCGTTACCGGACAAAGCAGCATTTGACGCCGCGGTTGGATATCAGATTGAACAACATCCTGATCTGCTCCGGATGTTCTCGATAGGATTTTCATTGTTTGAACGCGCCTGGACTATGCGCGGCATGGAGAATCTGCTGATGGACATGTGCGTAAATCCGGAATTTGTCGAAGAGCTGCTGACCACTATTACTGATTATAATATCGAAATAGTAAAAAGGGCGCTGAAGTATGATATTGATGTGGTGCATTTCGGGGATGACTGGGGTCAGCAGCATGGCCTGATCATGGGGCCGGTTCTGTGGAAAAAATTTATTTATCCGCAGTTGAAGCGTATTTACGGCGTGGTCAGAGACGCCGGCAAACTGGTCAGTATTCATTCCTGCGGTGATGTTGACGAACTGTTTGACGATCTGGTTGGTATTGGCCTGAATAACTTTAATCCGTTTCAGCCGGAAGTCATGGATACTTACGCGCTGATGGATCAATATCGCGGACGGCTTAGTTTCTGGGGCGGTCTTTCCACCCAGCGGACGCTGCCATATGGAACTGTAGAGCAGGTGGTCGCCGAATCTGAAAGGCTGCTGGAGAAAGGCCTCGGCGGCGGCTATATATTCGCCCCGGCGCATGCCGTGGAAGGTGACGTGCCGCTGGAAAATATGCTGGCATTCATCAATGCCGCCAGGCGGCAGAAAGGCTATCCGGCTCAACAGTAATAAGTGCTTTCCTGAATAGCTGCTCAGACAACTGCATATGCTCTTGCTTTCCCGGTTTAACGGTATATTTTTCATACAGGATTCGGGGAAATGAATATGGAGCGTGCGGCGTGCATATATTTTATCAGATTGACAATCAATTTTTAGCGGTTGCGACGCTGATTATTTTTTGTGCCACTTATGCCGGTCTGGCCGCCGGTCGTGTCTGGGGGCTCAAACTGGACCGCACTGCAATAGTCCTGCTGGGCGCGATAGCCATGCTGGCGCTGGGCTGTATTTCATTGAAGAAAGCCGTGGATTCGGTTAATTTTGAAACGATGCTGCTGCTTTTCAGTCTGATGGTAATCTCGGCGCAACTGCATTATGCCGGATTTTATCATAAAGTCGCCGACCGTATCTCATCGCGTCTGGACCGTCCTGTATATTTTCTTGCCTTGCTGATGGTCACCAGCGGCATACTGTCGGCGTTTCTTAACAATGATGTGATCTGTCTGGCGTTTACTCCTGTCGTTGCCGTGGCTTTGCTGCGCAAACGGCTGAATCCGGTTCCTTTCCTGATCGGGCTGGCCCTTTCCAGCAATATCGGCTGTGCGCTGACGCTGATCGGCAATGCCCAGAACGTGCTTGTCGGCCAGGTCGGACATTTAAGTTTCGGCGGATATATGCTGTGGGCGGCGCTGCCTGTCACCCTGTCCATGGCAGGCGCTTTCGGTATAATCTATCTGCTTGGCCGCCGCAGTTTCTATCTTGCGGAAAATGAGATTGTTCCCGGTCAGCCGGAAGACACAACCCCGTTCGATAACTGGCGGGCGACAAAGGGACTCGGCATGATTTGCATTATAGTCATTTTATTTTTCACCCCGCTGCCGCGTTATCTGGTCGCGCTGGCCGGGGCCGGATTGCTGTTGTGCAGCCAGCGGCTTCAGAGCAAAAAAGTGCTGACGCTGGTTGACTGGCAGATTTTGCTGCTGTTTATGAGTTTGTTTGTCGTGGTCGGGGCATTTTACAACAGCGGAATGGCGGCGCCCGTGCTCCATCTGCTTGAAACCTGCGGTATTGACTTGCATAATTCCTGCATACTGGCGCTGGTTACCGGAGTTCTCAGCAACCTGATCAATAATTCCGCCGCGGTAATGCTGCTGGTGAAGCTGCTGGATTTCAGCTCTCCGGTTAATGGCTATGTGCTGGCTGTGGCCAATTCATTTGCAGGGAATATGTTTATCATCGGCAGTGTCGCCAATATTATTATGATGCAGGAGGCTGAAACCTGCGGCGTAAAAATTTCTTTCCGCGAATTTGCCAGGTATGGGGTGCCGACGACGATTTTTTCGTTCGGAATTCTTATGCTGTGGATATGCGTGACGCCGCTGTTCTGACGTTGATTGATGGATTCGAGCCTTGTTTTCCTGGTTTGAAAGTGTATTATGGTTCCCTGAACAAAAAGAGCAATAAAGAAAGTTTTATGATAAAGATTGGCGAATACAATAAATTGAGGGCCTGGAATCCTTCCGATTTCGGGTTTTATCTGGCTGACGGCACTTCGAAAGTGCTGCTGCCCAATAAATACGTCCCCGAAGGTTTGCAGATCAGAGACGATATCGAAGTGTTTGTTTATACCGATTCGGAAGACCGTCCGGTGGCCACGACTTTGAAACCCAAAGCAGTAGTCGGCGAATTCGCCTTGCTCACCGTTAAAGAGGTAACTCCGATCGGAGCGTTTCTGGACTGGGGTTTGGAGAAAGATCTGCTCGTTCCGTTTAAAATGCAGCTTGACGATATGAAACCGGGCAAGTCTTACTGTGTGCGCGTGCTGCTGGATTGAACTCGACGGGCAGGAATCCAACAACCGGGGCATCGCCGGCGAATTAATTTTGCGAGA
>CAIJKT010000667.1 GCA_903821255.1 uncultured Lentisphaeria bacterium
CTGATTGTTTCCCATAATAATTTGTAAGCCATTCATGAACTACATGAATGGCTTTTTTTTACTCCCGGAACACGCACGTCCTGAATAAATGAAATTTTTCCTGCCTGGTTTCTGGCTGCAGAATCAATTACTCCACTTCGCCATCGTCGGTATTGCCCTGAGTGTTGCCGGGCGGAGAGGTTTCTTCAAAATCGGGAATGGTTTCGTCTGATGTATCTTCTGAAGTGTCAATCTGGGGTTCAAGCTGTTTGCCGCTAAGCCACTCGGTAAAAAAACGGGCGGCCAGCGGAGCGCAGGAGCGACCGCCGGATTCGCCGTTTTCGACCAGTACGGCGATGGCATAGGTTTTATCCTCATGAGTGCCGAAACCGATAAACCAAGTGTTTTTATGGCGGTTGTAAGTGGGGCCAACTTCCGCAGTTCCGGTTTTACCATAGAGGTCAATTATTTCATTCCTGGCATTCTTTCCGCTGCCGTGAGGCGAATTGACAGAAAGATGCATCCCTTGTTTGATGATGTTGAGATCTTCCGGAGTAGTTTTCAGATGTCCTTTGACTTCCGGTTGCGTCAATTGCAGCAGATTGCCGAACGGGTCGCGGATTTCCTTGAGTATATACGGGCGGTAAACGGTTCCGCCATTGGCGATGGCGGCGCAATATACGGCAGCCTGTAGCGGGGTGATCAGGATGATGCCCTGACCGATGGAAAGCAGTGCGGTGTCGTATTTATTCCATTTATAACCGGTGGCTTTCTCCTTGAATTCTGATGTCGGCAACTGTCCTTTTTTATCCGGCAGGCAGAAGCCGGTACTGCTGCCGAGTCCGGCGGATTGAAGGACTTCATAAATTGCATCAAGTCCGGCGATGCAGCCGTTTTCAATGAAGTCCTCATTGCAGGACTTCTCAATGGCCCCTGTCAGGGTCAGCGGCCCGTGACCGCCGGACTGCCAGCGGGCGCATTTGATTTTTGAATTGCCGAAGCGAGTTTCACCATCGCACACGACCTGTTTATTCGGAGAGACGCCGCTGCCCAGGATTGCCATTGCAATCAGCGGTTTCAAAATCGAGCCCGGAGTATAAACTCCGCTGGTGGCGCGGTTCAGCATCGGCTTGGCCGGGTCTTTATTGATGTTGCTGTAGTATTCCTGGGAAATCTTCGGCGAGAAGTTCCTGAGATCAAAAGTGGGAGCCGATGCCATGGCGATGACGGCGCCGGTACCGGCATCCAGCAGCACCAATGCGCCTTTATAGCCGCGCATAACGGAATCGGCGGTTTTCTGCGCTTTCCAGTTAATGGTCAGGACGATATTGTTGCCATCCATCGGTTTGATGCCTTCATCCATAGTTTTATAAACATAGCCGCGATGATCCACTTGTACCAGGCTGTAACCGGGGATGCCGCGCATGCCTCTGACGCCGGGGTTGCCGACGACGTCGAAAATGTCGAAAGTTTTTTCCACGCCGCGTTTGCCGACCATGTCCGGGATGTAGTATGAGTATTCGTCTCTGTCTTCGGCGCTTACCGGGTCTTCGGGCCGGGTGAAGCCGATGATATGGGCGGCAATGCTGCCTTCCGGATAAATCCTGGTTGTCCGGGGAACGATTCCCAGTCCTTTGACGCCGGGGGATATTTCATGCAAAATGGACATCTCTTCACGATTCAGGTCTTTAAATACCGGGAACGGCAGACCGGGACGTACATTCAGATGGCGGACAAGTTCTTCTTGAGTAATCGCCGGACGCTTGATCTCTTTCGCCAGCCAGGCGGCGGTGTCCAGGATGTGCTTAAGCGTTCTGTTGCGATTGGGCTGGCGCATTTCCTCAAGGTAGAAAAAGGCGTCATAGGCAGGAGCGTTATCGGCAAGAATCCGCAAATCGGAGGTCAGGATTCTGCCGCGAAGCGATGGTTCGCGAATTCGGCGAATAGACTGCTTGGATATTTTCTCCCGGTGCTGCGGTCCCTGCTGTATCTGCTCAATCCAGAGTTTCAGTATGAGAATGCCGTATCCGGCAAACAGGATAAACCCGATAATCACGATCCTGGAAGTGTAATTAGTCAAGTTGATCTTCATGCTATTTCCTGATGGTGAGCTGGTTTTTGGCGTCAACGTAAACCGGCAGCCCCAAAGATTTGCCGAAGAGATCGCATACAACAATTATAATAGGCAGGAACAGAGCGATGAAGCTCATGACAAAGAACATTGACTGCAGCCATTCATTGAAAATGTAAATACCCCAGCCGTTGTCGTAGATTTTAATCAGCATTTGAGGAAGAACCGTAATCAACGCCGTGAGAATTCCCGGAATGAAATTGATCGATGCCGGCCGTACCTGCTGATACAGCAGCCAGAATGCCGCCAGGCCGCAAACGGCCAGGAACAGCAGCGGAGTATGATTCGATATTCCGTAAAGCACATCGAGCACCAGTCCGGAAACAACCGCGCAGAACATGCCGCGCTGCCAGCCGAAGCAGACTGTTACATAAAAAATCATGATGGCTGTTATGGGCAGGAAGACTCCCAGATTGCCAATCAGAATCTGGCCAATGATGGAAAAAAACATGAGAAGGAATATGTAAAACATTATCATGGGCTGTATCTCATATTTAGATCAATCTTTTCTTACCGCGATAATGACATATCTGATATTATCCATATCCACTGCCGGTTTGACTTTGGCCGACATATACAGTTTGCTGCTGAAAACTGATGGAGTCCGCTCGATATCAACAAGCTGTCCGATATAAAGTCCCGGCGGTATCTCTTCCCTGGCCCCGGCGGTAACCACGGCTTCCCCGGGCGTGTATATTTTATTGCATGACATATATGTAAGATTGGCCAGTCCTTCACTCATGGTGCTTTCGCCTCCGTTGACAAATCCGAACGAGCCTGACCGCGGAAGAATCGCCGCGATGTGAGTTTCCGGACTGACCGTAGTTGAAATTTCGGCGGAATGACGTGAAATGCTTCTGACAACTCCGATTACGACGGCTTCGTCTTTGCGTTCACGTTCGCCACGGGCGAGCACGACAGCGCCTTTAGTGATGCCGTCATTGCCGCCCTTGTTGACGGTGAAAACTTCCTGCCATGCCTGCGGGTTGCGCATGATTACTTCCGCAAAAATGAAATTATAGCCTCTTCCAGGCTCCAGTTTCAGCAGACGGCGCAGTTCTTCATTATCCATGGCGAGTTCCGCCGTGGCGGCGATTTTCGCCGCCAGCTTACGATTCTCCTCAAGTTGCTGCTCCAGTTTGTGCGCCAGCGTATGCTTGTCATGGATCAGCAAAGTCTTGTCCGACAGATAGTATTTGAAGTCCGATGGAATCGACAGGTAGGGGTAAAAGAAATCGCTTACTGATCTGGAAAAAGCAATTCTCAACGTCTGGAAAGCAGACGTTCCCAGAAGAATCAGCAACGCTGATGCGACCAGGAAATAAATCACCTTAACGAATCTTTTACTTTTTGACCACGGCATTTTAAATGTTATTCAGTTTGTTCTTTACGTTATTCAATTCATCGGAAGCTTCTGACAACAGTCTTTCTATGAGCGCCTTTACAGGGAGGATATCCTTGGCCAGCCCGACAGACTGTCCCGCCATCAGCGACCCGTATTCAACATCGCCGTCAACAACAGCTTTGCGCAAAGCTCCGACCCAGTATTTTTCAACTTCAGACTGAGCCTGTTCACGGTGAATTATGCCTTCCTGCATTTCTTTGAGCAGGCGCAACTGGAGAGCTCCAAAGTTGGCCAGCCCCTTATTGCGCAGTGAACGCACGGCGACAACCGGCAGTTTTGAATCATACTGCGGGGTGGAAACGGCGTCTCTGGCCTCGGCCCGCATAAACGCATCTTTGAATTTCGGATGGGCAATGCATTCATCGGTCATCACAAAACGGGTTCCAAGCTGTACGCCGCTGGCACCCATCATGAACATGTGCGCGATCATTTTTCCGGTGGCAATGCCGCCGGCGATAAAAACCGGAATCTTTTCACTGACCTGAAACAGTACCTGCTGCAGAAGCACCATCGCGGAAACGTGTCCGATATGTCCGCCGGCTTCGCTGCCTTCAAGAATAATGGCATCCGCGCCGAAACGGATCATGCGTTCCGCGATTGACAGGGTTGATGCGAAACACATAACTTTGGCGCCGCTTTCTTTGGCGATCACAATTTCCTTTTCTTTGGGAAAGCTTCCCGCGAAAACGATATACGGCATTTTCATTTCCTTGAGCATGGCAAGATGGTCGCGATAGGCCGGAGCGATTGTAATCAGGTTTACGGCAAAAGGTTTGTCAGTAAGTGTCTTGGTCTGTTGAATTTGCTGCCGCAGAATTTCAACCGGCGCAATGCCGCCGGCCAGTGAAGCAAAACAGCCAGTATTACATACTGCGGCAACCAGTCCGGGTTCCGACACCCAGGTCATTGCTCCGCAAATAACAGGATACTTACAGTTCAGGAAGTCACTTCCGCGTTTCATCATGCTTTCGAGATTTTTACTACAAGTCATCATTAATCCTTATTTTCTGTTTAATCAAAACGATGATGATAAACCTTTAATAAATCTTGCCGGGAACGGCATCTGTGGTTTATCTCCAACCGGATACAATACGCCTATAAACGGCTTTTTGCAATATACTTTGCCGTAAAGACAGTCTGTCAATCCTCAAGAAATTTCTTTTCTACGGAATCTAAATATTTATTCAGGGACGGCCACATCGTATAGTCTTTTCTGCCTGCCTCATTGATTTCACGGCTGTAGAGGAGGGCAGGCGACAGCTTTGTGTTCTCCAGTTTGAACAAATAATCTTCAATAGCTTCCTGCTTGTCCAGTTCTTTATTCAGGTTGTCAAGGGCGGCGATAAGCTGTTCCCTGGATTTGCTTTCGGACTTGGTGCCGATGTCGCTTAATGCTTGATTAAAGTCAAAGGCGGTCTCCGCCAGCGCCAGCGGACAGGCATTCCTGACTGATTCTATAATATTGATTTTTTCAAGCAGCACGGCATTCTTATTTTCAATCAACGACAGCTTTTCCGGTAATTCAGTGATATCAATTATCTCCTCTTTAGATTCTTTTTTTCCGTTTTTCATCATACATGTTACTTTTCTGATTGCCGCTATTTTCTCTCTTATCTGCTTAGCGCTAAAAGGGGTAAGTGCTGAAAGTGATTTTTCCCTGGCTACTGACTCAAACCAGAACTGGATTTTCTTTTCATCTGAATCATTGGGTGAAGAGTTCTTAAAATATTTTTCCAGAACCACCCGTTCCACGGTTGTGGAGAATATTTCCTGCGGAGAATACTTCTTTTGTACGGATAAAAAGATAATATCATTCAGAATATACTCAGATCCGGATGAAATGCTCTCGATCTTTTTCACCAGAAAACTGCAAACCTCTTCATAAAATTCATAAGCAGTACCATCACTTTCCTGGTAGAGCGGCTGCGATATCACTTTCCTGAGTTCAGGTATTTTACCTTCAAGTGCACATGCTTTTAATCCGGGCATGTAATATGTATCAAAAATTATTGCAGTTGTGTATCTCTGGTGGAACATTCCAAGCATCCCGGCCAGCATCCATTGCGGCAGCGCATTGAAATTCTCTTCCGGCTTAATCCCCAGACGGCAAAGTATTATCGTTGAAAGCAGATATTTGTTAATCCGGGAATCATTCTTCCATTTTTCATAATCACTGCTTAAGGATATCGTGACCAGTTCATTTGTCTGCAGCAGCGTTGTTTTTTCTTTTGCGTCGGGCGTAATTAAAATTTTACAATTGATTACTCCGCGGCCCCGGTTACTTTTTATCAGTCGGCTGACAACCGCGTCCATCTGTTTAAAATGGTCCATGAAGATGAAATACTGACTGTCAAATTTTTTAAATTCAACGGACAGGCCGGGAGAAACGGTAAAGCTGCTTTCCGCCATGAGTGCGCCGCTGCGGAGCAGAATGCAAAATGCGGACAGTACCAGCATCAGGTTGACTGATTTCTTTCTTGTCATGACAGTCCTTTTAATTTTTTCACAAAACACGTTTCTTAGTTTCGCTCCGGCAGTTGTTTTTTGCCAATCCGGAAGTAATATATTCAGGATATCTTGAAATATAATTTGGATTGGAACAAAACACAAGAAATATGATTGATGAAAAGCACTGAAAATAAATTTTATCCGTCGGCAATGACAATTGCAGGCAGCGACAGCGGCGGCGGAGCCGGCATACAGGCCGATCTGCGTACATTTGCCGCATTCGGTGTTTTCGGCTGTTCCGCGATTCCCGCGGTGACTTCACAGAATCCGTGTATCGTAAACCGGATTGACCCGCTCCCGGCGGAATCCGTGGTTTGCCAGATTACCACTGTACTTGAAAAAATTGCAATCCGGACGATAAAAACCGGAATGCTTTTCAATGCGGATATCATCAATGCGGTCTGCGATACTCTCGACGGCAAAGATCTTCCGCTGATTGTCGATCCGGTAATGATTTCCACCAGCGGTACCTGTCTGCTGGAGAAAGCGGCGATCAAAATCATGCTTGAACGTCTTTTCTCAATGGCGTCCTGGATTACCCCTAATATTCCTGAAGCTGAACTTATTACCGGAGTTCGCATAAACGGCAGGAAGGCAATGATTACCGCCGCTCTGGAGTGCGCGGAGAAATGGAATTGCGGCTGTATTCTGAAGGGTGGACATCTGCGCTCTAAATCCGGTGTCGCCGCAGATATTGTATGTTATGAAGGGAATTTGTATGAATTATGTTCGCCGCTGGTAGAGGATTGTAAAGCGTCTCACGGCACCGGCTGTACTTTGAGTGCGGCGCTGGCTGCCGCTCTGGCGCTGGAGACCCCGTGGGAAAAGGCTTTGACTATGGCTAAGGGATTTGTTTACAGTTCACTGGCGGAGTCTGTGGAGATCGGTGACGGCATTGAAGCTATGTATCCGCCATTTGAATCATCATGGCAGGGCAAGGCGA
>CAIJKT010000668.1 GCA_903821255.1 uncultured Lentisphaeria bacterium
ACTCCATGCGCTATAGTTACCTGCATTATCCTGTGTACGCACCTCCCAGTAATAGATACCATCAGCCAGGCTATTAATAGTGGCTGCGCTGGTGACGGGCGATGCAGAATATTCCGGACTGCTGAAATTGCTGTTGCTGTCCACACGTATTTCATACTGCTTGATGCCGCTTGAATCTATCGAATCCGCCCAGTCAAATGCCACACAGTTTCCGGTAACCGTCTGTTTCAAATTGGCAGGAACTGTCGGCGGTAATATATCCACCACATCATTATCCGTGATATTGATTGTTGCACTGGCGGTTACTCCGAGTGTATAAGCCGCATTGGCAGTCAGATTCATAATCGCAGTTTCGGTATTTTCGACAACCGCATCATCAATTACACTCAGCGCTATATCCACATAGCTCTGTCCGGCGGCAATAACCACGGATGTGCTCAATCTGGCGGCGCCGTTTTTTAGTGTGTAATCGGTGCCGGCGGTAGCCGTCCCCCCGACCGAAAAATACACGGTTAGCGAACTGGCGGTTGACCCAGAGCGGCTGATCCGGAACATACCGTCATTGTTGGGCTCGCCAGCCGCTGAATCGGTTGCCGCCAGGGTGATTACTTGCTGTTCCGGCAAATACATGTCATAGAGCACCCAATAAATCTTGTCATAACCAGACGGTAAACTAGACAACGTATACCATCCGTCAGAACTGCCCCCCCAGCCCATATTAAAATGGAAAGTATCATTCCCTGAATTATAGCCGTCAATAATAACGGCATGACGATAATTGTAATCAACATCTTCCATCGCAATCAGAACCGGACGCCCGGCCTGTGTATTGTCTGTAAGTTCCTGCTTCAAATTAATTTTGCTGGAAACCAGCAGGCCGTTCGAGTCATCTTCGTAAGCCTCCTGAGTCGCGGAAAAACCAAGGCTGCGCATAAATGAAACATCGTACGCAGCGCCAGTTCCACCAACGCCGTAATTGGCCTGCAACTTCACGCCTATGCCAAAACTGAGCGCGGCGATTTCGTCAGGATCAAATTGATATTTAATGTTAGCCAGTTTTGCATTAAGTTGCGTGAAACTCAAAAAGTCATTTTTCTGGGCGTCGCTGTCAATATTAACTCCCATCGAAGATGAAGTATACGTGTCACTGCTGTCAAAGCTGATCGATTTAATCGTGATGTTCTGCCCGGTAAGTCTTTGTTCATTTCCCCAGTAATAAATGACCTGCGCAGTTGCGGTAGCAGTGCAGCCGGTCACAGAATGCTGACCGTTTTTAGCAGGAGTGTATTGATTGTAAGCAATAATAGAAACAGAACCGTCCGGAAGATATACGCCACCACTCTGCGTCCATGTGTGAAACGTAATCAAGGGGACTCCGGATGTATAAGCATACGCAGAGACCTCATTGGAGGAAGATGATATTTCTGGATATTCGACCCCGTAAGAGTAAGCGCCCGGCCAGCCGGTAACTGCAGTGCCTGCAGCTTGCGTAAAGAGCGGAACGGGAGAAAACAAAGGCTCGTTGCTTTCGATCTGATTGCTGGCGATTGGTCCGGAGAAGTTCATAAATTTGACGTTTTTTGTGAAAGCGAAACGATCCGCATTCACTTTAGAACGGGAAATATTTTCCATGACCGGAATGGTAACAGTAAAGGAAACGCCGGAATCGGCATAAGCAGGCATTAATTCCACC
>CAIJKT010000669.1 GCA_903821255.1 uncultured Lentisphaeria bacterium
ATGGCATTTGCTTTCGCCTTTATCTTCATGTATTTAATTCTTGCGGCTCAATTCGAATCCTGGCTGCACCCGCTGACTATTCTCCTGACCCTTCCGTTGACTCTGCCGTTTGCGCTCCTTGGCCTGCTGATCCTCGGCCAGTCGCTCAATATCTTTTCAGCCCTTGGCTTGCTCGTGCTTTTTGGGGTAGTAAAGAAAAATGGTATTTTGCAGATAGACCACACCAACCAACTGCGCGCCCAGGGCATGCCGCGCCGGGACGCAATTCTTCTCGCCAACAAGGACAGGCTGCGCCCGATACTCATGACCACTGCGGCATTCGTCGCCGGAATGATTCCGATGGTAATGGCCAATGGGATTGGGAGCGCATTCCATAACGCAACTGCCGGAATAGTTGTCGGCGGCCAGACATTGTCGCTTATTCTAACCCTGGTGGCGATTCCAGTCTTTTATTCATTTTTCGATGATTTGATCGCTTGGATACGGAATCTTTGCACACGGGCGGGGAAATAGGGGTCAGATAGGGGTCAGATTTAGCTTTGGTGTTTTCGTTGCTTGTTAATGCTTGCATATCAAGAGAAATCAGCGCTGTTATGTGGATATTAGTTTTACGGAATTTCATGATATTGATATTCAATGTCCGGTGCTTTCATTACCCGGCTCACAGCGGATAACAACAGAATAAACGTCCTGTTCCGGCGCATCCGCCCGGAACCGCAATTTAATTCACGCCGACTGCATTGTGGCGGTGTCTCCTGATGGCATTCACTGGGACGAGCAGGAACATGCGCTGCGCTGGGGACTGTCCGGCAGCGACACCAATAATTGCATGTTCTACAATAAAGTGCGCGGCGTGTATCAGGTTATTCACCGGGCGGCAATGACTGACCGGCGCATCCACTCCACGACAAGCCCGGATCTGGTCCACTGGTCGGAGCCGGAACTCATCATCCATCCGGACGCCTTCGATCCGCCATGTTCCGAGTTGTATGGCATGACCGTTTATCCCGCGCATGGGATATTTACCGGAGTGCTCTTTGTGTATCATGCGGACATGTTCAACCGGATGCGGGGGTATCAGACAATGGAGCTTGTTTACAGCTATGACGGCTCCCATTGGAACCGTACTCATCAAACGCTTTTCGATCAGCGGGAATATCCATCGCCTGAAGCCGGCAATATCTACGTGACCGGCATGGATTTGAACAAGGACGGCAGTCAGTTGCTGTTAACCTGCATCAATAACGAGCATGGTCTGCCGGACTGGTCGACCGGGGAACGCAGACGCATGGGAATGGGCATGTACAGCATCCGTCCTGACGGGTTCGCCGGATTACGCAGTGTCGGCCAGGCCTTCCTGGAAACCAAGGCGATCCGTATTATGGAGGCCGGATTATTTCTTAATGTCAATGCCTGCATGAGCAAAGTGGAAGTACAACTGACGGACTGGGACGAAACGCCCATTCCGGGTTATACCTTTGAGGATAATGTTCCGTGCCGCGAAAATGCGATAGAGTATTGTGTACAGTGGAAGGAGAAAGACATGTCCGATCTGGTTGGAAGAATTGTGCGAATTCAGATCAGGATGAACACCGCAATAATCTATGCCATTCACGGCACTTTTACTCCGCATCATGCGGCAATAGCCCAGGTAAGCATCGGCAATCCCGGACCGCTCTTCGACGGACTGACGAAAAATCCCGATAAGAAGTGGTGGACAGGCAAGACAGAATCCGGCCCCGATGATTTTAACAGTTCCATTCGCCGTTCATCGTTCGATATGCGAAATTTCTAACGAGGCGAAATGCCGGATTCATTACCCGGAGCACGCTGAAAAACAGCGGAATCAACGTCTTTCGGAAATCAGTGTTAAGCTTTAGCCTTGGTGTTTTCAATGACAAAAGTAATTATATCTATATTTTAAAACTGGGAAAATTTGCTGCAATCGCTATTTTATACTCTATAAGGCTGAAAATTTAAAATAGATTGCGAAGATTTTGAGAATTGGGTCGTATTCTGAGAGGCTGCCGATACCGGG
>CAIJKT010000670.1 GCA_903821255.1 uncultured Lentisphaeria bacterium
CAACCGCTGGTAATTGCCGGCGGCGGCAAAAAATATGTGCTCAGAGGCTGGATCCGCACCGGCGATAAAGATCATTCCGCGGCGTCAATAACTTTTGAGCTGGAAGTTGACGGCAAATATCTTGGCTGTATGGCAGCCACAAAAATACCGGTTTCAGAGGAGTGGCAGGAATTTGTTGTAATTATTGACAAACTTCCGGCAACCGCCAAAGAGATAAAACTCCGCCCGATGGTGTTTGTATTTGCTTTGCCGGAAATCAATGACCGCACCCGCAAAGGCACGATTTATCTGGATGATCTCCGGTTCAGCGAATACGCCTTCTCGCCGGTTGATCTGACGAAGGCCGCGAATGCCGGTTATAAAGATGAAAAAGCCGATGATAATCTCGGCGGCTGGACAGATCAGGGCGATAACGATGTCCGCAACCTGAAACCCGGGACATTGACTCATTCCTCAATCCCGTTTACGTTGCTCGACCCGGCTAAAAATAACGGCAAATCTGTCATCGCGCTGAGCCATCAGGGAAAGTTCTTTGTAAAACAGGCGGACATTTCGCTGGCGGCGAGATTCGACTGGCTCTATTTACTAAGCACAGGAGCCTGGGCCAGCGATAAGAAGCCGGCCGGCACGCTGACTTTCAATTACCAGGATGGAACTTCGGACAAGACCGCTGTTACTTGCGGCAGCCAGGTCGGAGACTGGTGGAACGGCAATGCCGACGATGCATTCGCGCTGCCCATGCGGGATGTTTGTCCGATGAAAAATCCGGTTTACTTTTTCATCGCTCCCATCCGGAACCCGCAGCCGCTGAAAGAAACCAAATCCATTGCTCTGGAAGCCGAGCAGGGAAATGTGATCTGGCTGGTGCTGGGCATGACGACCGCATCCGGCGACAATACGCTTGAAACATCTATTGCCGCCAAACGTGATTACCGGCAGTGGTTCAATTTTGACATTAAAAACCGGAAGTCGCCGAATGCGCTGGTGGATCTGGCCTGTCTGCTGGACGCCCCCGCCGGCAAACACGGATTCCTTCAGTCTAAAAACGGTCATTTTGTCTTTGCCGACGGAACTCCCGGACGTTTTTTCGGCACTAACATTCATGCGGTTTACACGCTTGATCCGACTGCGGAGCAGGCTGAAGCCATTGCGGATACGCTGGCGCGTTATGGCATCAATATCGTCCGCTTTCATCTGATGGAAAACATATTTACCGAGGGCCCGAAAAAATCGTACAGGAAAGCGTTTGAAGACCCTAAATTTTTTGGCCGTTTCGATTATTTTATCGCATGCTTGAAAGCCAAGGGCATTTATATTCTTTTGGATTCCGTCACCGGTCTGTCCGCCCGGAGTTTCATGCCCGGCAGCAAGGTTCCTCACAATGATCTTTATTATCCGCATCGCCCCTGGGCGTTTTATGAATCCACCTTTATTGACGCTGCCAGAGAATACATGAAATTACTCCTGACGCGGCCAAGCAAATATACCGGGAAAACGCTGCTGGAGGAACCGGCTGTGGCTATGGTGATGCTGATTAATGAACAGTCTATTTTCTTTGAACCGGGCTCGGTACGCAACAAGCCGGCGGAATATTACAACCGGCTGTTGAATAACCTGTTCTCTGATTTTCTGCTGAAAAAGTACGGCAGCCGGAGCACTCTAGCCCAGGCATGGACCGACGTGTCCGGCAAATGCGATCTGAAGGCTGATGAAGACCCGTCGAAAGGCAATGTCCGGCCGATGCAGCTGGAAGATTTCAAGAGTACTCCGCCCGATGGCACCGCCAGACTCCGACACAAGGATTCGGTGGAATTCTTAAAGGTCGTTCAGGTAAAATATTATGACTCCATGCGGCAGTATCTGGAGAAACTTGGATGCAAAGTTCCGATCGGCGGCACTAATATTGTATATGACGTGCCGGAGCTGGAAACTCACCTTGCCATGGATTATACTTCACAGAATTTTTATCATGAAATCGGTGATATTTCCGACAATTGCACTGTCTATAAGTGGAAGAATCTACCGCTGACTAAGGTTGATCTGCTGAGCAGCGCAAGGCCGACTTGTGAATCAGCTGTAGCTGCGATCAAACTCAAGACACTGCCGATTACCAGCACGGAACTTGATGATATGTGGCCCAGTGAATGGCGCTCATCATTCATGGTCTCCATCGCTGCTGTTTCAGCGCTGCAGGACTGGGACGCCATGTTTCAATTCTGTTATATGGGCGGATGGAATTACGACTGGAACATGGCCGATAAAACCAGAATAATCCTGAATTCCACGGTAGAATTCAATGATCCCGCGATCATGGGCGTGTTTCCGGCGTCGGCGCTGATTTATCACCGCCGTGATGTTTCCCCGGCTAAGAATGTAGTGCAAGTTGTTTATCAGGGACAGGATCGCCTGCTGCAATGTTCAGGTTTGAGAGATGCGGTCTTTCCATTCAACTATCTGCCGTTCGTTTCCAGAGTGGAATCATCCATTAACACCTTTGCAGCGCCGTCCAGCGTAGTGCTAGCCTCCAGCCGTCTTGATTTCGGGAATACCGGATCTACGCCGCTGTATGTGCAATATGACCGTTTTATTAAGAAATCAACAAATGTTGCGTCGCGCGAACTTGACGCAGCCATGAAAAAAGCCGGATTATTGAAGCCGGAATATGGTATTCAGGGCGATTCAGTTATCAGCGACAACGGCGAACTGACTCGCGACTGGAAAAAAGGATTGATTACGGTTAACACTTCGCGTTCACAGGGCTTCACCGGATTTGTCGCCAATGAATGGATAACGCTCAATGATGTCGCCATCAGGAGCAAAACGTCATTTACCACCATTATCGTCAGTTCTCTGGATAATGCCCCTTTGAGCAAATCATCCAGAATGCTGCTCACTGCCGTCAGCCGGGCGGAAAATGACACCGATAAGATCGAATACGGCAATACGGTCGAGGAAACATCCGGCATGGTGCGCGGCGAACGGATGAGACTAACCCGCGGCAAAGACGGGAAAGTCATGACCGAAATCGTCAATGCCGAAATCCGGTTGAAATGTCCGAAAGTAAAAGTAACGCCGCTGGCCCCGGACATGTCCGCCGCCGGTGCTGCGTATGAAGTCCGCACGGTTGATGGTGTTACCACAGTTTCTATCGGAGCAAAATTGCCGCCCAGCATCTGGTATCTGCTGGAAACCGGCAATTAGCGGTATTGCCGTATAACGATTAAAAACGAAAGAATTACGTCAGATGCATATTTCTTCGCCTACAGTTTCGCAAAATGCCGCCGTTGCTCAGGTCAGCGGTAAACCTTATCATTGCGGAACTCTAACCTACACGAAAGTTGGATTGTTCGTGCTTTTCGCCTGGCTGCTGTGGGGGGACTTTTGTTTCACCTTGATGGAAGCGGTGGTTCCGAGTATAATGCCGCTGAAAATGAAAGCTCTCGGCTGCCCGAACTGGC
>CAIJKT010000671.1 GCA_903821255.1 uncultured Lentisphaeria bacterium
CCGATCTGGAACATTGGACCATTTATTTTCCAGCCATTGACCATCGTGTTCAAAAGCAATTTTGCCGTCAGGCGCAATGATTGTAACTTTAGCCGGCTCATCCTGACCTCCGTTAATACCTGATATTTCAAACTTCTTTGAAGCTGCCGGAACATAAAAATACAATTTAGTTTTACCGCCGAACAAAATCAGCGGCCTGTATTCCTGGGACCAATAACCGTAAAATGCCGGTTTTTCTATTTTTACCATGAAAAAGTTACTGCTGTAAAGCAGATTGTAAAGGCCGGCCTCCGGCACATTAACCGTTACCAATTCTCCAAGTTTCTCTTTCGGGATAACTCCTGATGCTACTGTCCGCTGCATATTGTCAGTCAATTGCCAGGTAAAAGGCTGAGATGGCGTATAAGCTGCTTTCGCGGTGAAACGCAATACTTTTTCCGGACCGGCAAATACAACGAGCTGTCCGTTGAATCGTTGCGGCGGCGACCAGTATAATTCATTTTGGGCCGCGCCGGCATTAACGGGCACTAAACCTGCGGGCGCCATGATTATTTTGATTTTCTTGATAACCATGGACTCTTCATTTTCTGTATAATTAAGACCAATACTGATATTATACTCTTCTTTGTCAGTATTCTTTGATGTCTTAATTTCAAACGGCAGATTAATCGAACTTAACGCATTCACATGAATTTTATTTTTTGTTTCTTTAAACACAATATTCCAGCCATCAGGCAGTACGCCCGACAAATTTACATCCAGGTCATATGGTGAAACATTTTTAATCAGAACGGAGCTTTTTACTGTTGAACCCGGCGCTATATTGACAGAGATTGCCGGTTCCTGAGGCAAATCAGCCATTAACGGATGATCTATTTCAAAATAACTCAAATTATTTACCGCAAAAGTCATGCCGTTTGAGTTTATCGTGCAGTTAAAGAGCAACGGAACCAGATTTGCCGAGGCGGAATCGCTGTCCGGCGTGATTGCAAAAGTATTATTTTTACCGCTTTTTAATGACAAAATCTCAGACAGATCCTTTCGCAGATTCACAATGTTATTTTTCTGAATATTCCCGATACCATGATTTACTTTATATTCGATCTTTGATGTTGTTAATGGTAAAATCCAGTCGTATTCCATCATATTCATACAATCGGCGCCGATCGCAACATATGCCGCCGCATTACCGGTGAATAAAAGTTTATTTGCCAGTTTTTTCTCTGTTTCCGGGATAATTCTCTCCGCACTCAATTTTGCCGTGCCTTTTTCAAGTGCGCCGACGGAAATATCCGCCAGTGATTTCATCATGGATTTCTCATCGGGAACCGGAATATCAATATCAGCAGTCCAGGCTGCAAAGCGATAAGTGCCGGGTTGCACTGGAGCTTTTCCTTTATAAAGAACCGGTTGGCGGTTTTCCTGCGCAAGCACTATTATAGAACCTTGCGGCCCGGAGATGAAACCGGCGCTTTTAACATCCATTCTGCCGAAAATTACATTATCGTTAAATCTGACAGATGCATTGGCGGTACAATCGAGTTTGAATGGCGATTGCTCCAGCAAATAAAAGGGTTTATCATCAATTTTACGATCTTTGCCATACCCTTCGGCAGTTCCCCATTTCACCAGTTTTTCAAGACGACGCGGGGCGCTGGTGCGGAGCGAGCGAAGGTTCAAAATGTTCCCATTATCAATTGAAGTATTTTCGACGACGGAATCAATACATCCCCACAAATTACCGCTTTGTACTTTTACCGGCTTGAAAGAGCAGTCTTTTTCCGCAGTTATGAATTCCCATTGGATATTTTCAAGCGGCTTGATTTGCGGCGGAGTGTCATCGCGCAACTCGAAAATCATTACTGATGCCGCAGGAACTTTAAG
>CAIJKT010000672.1 GCA_903821255.1 uncultured Lentisphaeria bacterium
GCGTAATCGGAATAAATATTCACGACAGGCGTCTTCTGTGGCAAAACGCTTTTCGAGCTCAGACAATGTTTTTGGATAGTCTTCCATATGCTCATACACTACACCTTGTGGTAACTTCCGTCAAGTGCATACCCCATTAAATATTAAAAGCTTTGAATGCGGCAAGGCCGTCGCCGGCATTAATTTACATTGCGGCACCGACAATCAGTGGTTCCCGCATGTCAATTATAAGGGATTCGATTTTTCCACCGGCGCGGAAATGGACTTCCGGGTTTTTCTAAAGGAGATTTACGGCGCCGATGTCAGTAGCTTGCGTCAGGCGTGGGGCATGCCGGAAGTCACGTTTGAAACCGCGAAACTGGCGCCGTTCGAACTGCGCGCTCAGGGCTGGTTTTTTGACCCTAAGAAAGGCAAAGACCGCTGGATTATTGATTCCAACCGCTACAATGATATCGGCATGATGAAAACGGCTAATTACTTCGGCAAGGTCATCAAGGAGGAATTCGGCAGAAACGTATTTGTCAATCTTTATTCCCCGGACATTATCCAGGGGTACAGCGGGCGTTCGAACCAGAAACAGCTGTTTGATAATGGCTATATTGACGGATTCGTCAGCGTGCCTGATTACGGCTTGTGGCGGATATCCGGCCGTACCGGCAATTACTGCTCGGTTGCCGGTTCGTACGGGCTGCACGGCAAAATATTCCTGAGCGAACTGGATTACCGCACCCATGCGGCATGGCTGCCCGCGGATGCCGCATATCAGATCATGATCCAGGGCGGTGTCAGCAGCGAACAGGAATTTCTCGGTCAGGCCAGGCGCGATTTAGGCGCGCTGGCGGCACAGGGCCAGGGCGGCTGGTTTCTGGCTATGAACCGCATTCTTTTCAGCACTCCGCAATATGTCGAGGCCGTCAAAGAGCTTGCCGCCGCCATGACCAGGGCGGCTGAACAGCCGATGCCGGACGACCGGGGGCAGATGGGCGTGTTCATTGACGATGAAATGAGAAATTACGCCAGCTACGATTTCAGCAAAGGTTTTAACAATCTTTCCGCCGGCATGGCCAGAATAACTTTGAACCGTTCAGGCGTAACGTGGGATGCCTACAACCTGGCGGACTTGCAGAATCCGAAACGGGCGAAGTATAAAGTCAATCTTTTCCTTTCCTCCCCGACTATTTCTGCTGAGCAGATCGAATGGGTAAAGAAGCATCTGCAAAAAGACGGCAATGTCCTGGTGTTTGTCAATGCCGCCGGGATGTGTTCTGATAAGGGCTCATTTGAGGAGAATGTATTTCAGTTGACCGGCATCAAAGTCAAATATGCGCCGGAGACTTCCGGCTACTACCGGATACGCCCGGTACAGGGAGTTAATGATAAAATTGCTGCCGGACTCAAAGACAATGTATTGACTGAAGCCAGGGGGCCGCTGATTTATGTTGACGATCCGGAGTCCATTGCTTTTGGCGAAGTCGCCGGCACCGGCAAAACCGGATGGGCGGTGAAACGGTTTAAAGACTGGACCGGTATTTACATTGCCATCGCGGGGGCGTTCACGCCTGAACTGCTCAGGAATATCGTCAGCGAAGCGGAAATTGAGCCTGCCGGCCCCTGCAATGATGTCACTTTCGCCGGCAACGGTTTTATCACCATTCACGCGCTGTTTGACGGCAATAAGAGACTTTGCTGGCAGAACAAATGCGATCTGGTCGACCTGACGTCCGGGGAAATCATCAAAAATATAAATACTCTTTCGTTCCCGATGAAAGCCGGGGAGACCCGCTGGTTCCGCAAAGTTTCAGTAAAATAAGCATAACGGATTCTGTTGAAGATACGGCAATAATTTGACATTATACAAATTATTGCCGTTTTTTTTGCATTACTATGTTTACTTTAACATTTTAAATGTTATAATATACAATATGAAAAGCAATAC
>CAIJKT010000673.1 GCA_903821255.1 uncultured Lentisphaeria bacterium
CGGAGTGCTGGCCGGACTTTTTATTGATCTGGTCAGAAACCTTTGTAACGGTTCCGAATACTCCTACCGTTTTATTTACTTGTGGACAACCGTTTTTTCCGGGATCAGTGCGCTATTCCTGATAAAGGTATATATTGAATGGCACCGGATGGGCGGAGACAAGCATTTTCACCCGCCGGCGCCATGGAGTCCGAAGGGCATTGAAGAAATGCCGACAGTGCCGATTGTCGGGCCGCAGACCAGATGGCTGAACATCTCATTCTTCTTTTTTGACGGGATAATGGGGGTGTCGGCGTTGAGTATTCCCGTGCTGATGTGGTGGATGTATTTGAAACAACAAATGTTTGCATTCAAGTGGTACGGTCTGGTGGTATTGCCGCTTTGCGGATTGGGATGGCTGTGCTGGATGGTGTTGAAACAGAAAATTCGACGTGACGTGGCTGCTGCAAAAGATGGTTCGCCGCTGCGCAACGGCATCCCTCACCATGGCATGCTGATTATCCTCGGCAGTAAATTTCTACTTGCTATTGGCGTATGGATATGTCAGGTGCTGGTTACAGTTTCACTGAATATGGAAGGCGGCGCGATTGTCTTTGGCGTTGCGAACGGAATTACCAACTTCCTGCTGATCGGAACATTATACCTGATGTGCAGAATTGAGCGCGGATTTTCCATTACAGTTGATGAAAAATATGAGGCAATTGATAATATTGTGGCATCATAGACGTGTAAAATTATTTTACGATTCTTTCCGGCTCTTTTTGATGAGATTATTCGTGGGGAAAAAATCCTTGAATTTCCATCCAGCATCCTTTGCTTAAGCCTCTTCGCGATGCGGCGCCATGCAAAAATTACTGGTTCTGCTGCCTGAGCAAACCTTCAACATGCAATCGCAAGCCGTCTTCAATGGAAGTTGACGGAACCGCCAGGCCTGCGGCACGAAGGCGGCTGAGGTCATAAATGCGGTGGCACATGAATGGCCGTCCTTCAGGTTTTTCCGCCAGATACGATGCTGCCGGAATCTCCTCGATGGTCAAATTGACTTTCAAAATATCCGCAATAATCTGGTAGTATTGCCGAGATTCAATAATATCAGGGCCGGCCATGTTGAATATTTTTCCGCACGCGGCTTTATTGCCGCCAACGCTGACGATGGCAGCGGCAAGATCATCCACATAAATCGGCTGCTGGAGGAAATGGCCTCCTCCAGCCAGTTTCAGCGGAACGCCTTCGCGCAATTTCTTGATAAGCCCGGGATCGCGTCCGTGCAGCGGCAGACAGATCGGCAGTGAGGGCATTCCGTAAATGTGGCACGGACGCAGGATTGTCCAGTCCATTCCGGTATCGCCATTGATAAGCTCCAGTTCGCAAAGCCTTTTTTTAGCGCCGTAGCTCAAAGAACCTTCTACGGCGGACACATCATAGTGTTCCGTCTCCTCCGGTTGAGGGAAACGACGCCAGGCCGGGTCATAAACAAAATCAGTGGAAACAAAGACAAACTGCCTGGCGTGGTCACGGAAGAGTTCAATATCCTGGCGCATTTCGACAATTCTTCAACTATTGCCTTGGATTACGGCTCCAATACGGCTATCTCCATTTTCGGTTCCCCGCAAATAATCAACAATGGCAAACACGGCAAATGTCTCAGTTTAGGAACCGGTGATTATATCACCTTTAACGGTCCGGACAATGTCGGCAGCTTTAATGAAGGCACTATCATGGTCTGGGCGCGTCCGCATTGGAACAATAATCAGGGCGTGTCTCATACCTTCTGCTCAATGCTGCTTGCCAATGATGGTGATGACGGATATCTGTCCATGTCAGACGGGTGGTGGGAGTCGGGCGGCGGAACCAACCGGCTCTATTTTATTGCCAACAATCAATTCGGAATGTCCAACAATCAGGCAGACAGTTCGGCCCCGTTGGTTTCAGGCGAATGGTATCACATGGCGATGACTTTTCATTTTAACGGAGTAAATGACAGTTTTACTAAAATGTATATTAACGGTGAACTTAAAGGTACCGACACTGTTTACGGATATAATATTCCCGGTGCATGTTCGCCGTGCGGAGATTTTCAGATCGGGTCGTCCTCAGGAATTATGGATGCCAATATGAGATATGCAAATTCGGATATTTGCAATGTAAATTACATTGCCAAAATACTAAATGATACTGCAATTAAAAATACTTACGCTTTGGGAACTGCATCCAGAACTCTCTATCGGGATATTTACACGATTGCAGACGATCCGTACAATCCATCGATTGCCAACGGTAAAATCCGCGAGTCGCGGATTTTGCTGGATGAAAGCGGCTCATATAACTCCAAAGCTGCTGCCGAGGCACTGGTTGATAAAGCCAGAAGCGCCGGATTCAATATTATCATGGTGTGTGTTTATCACGGTAATGGAGCACGCTGGAATACCTCCGCAATTCCGGTGGAATCAACCTCCTATCAAAATTTAATTGAAGGAAAAGAACCGCTGCAGTATCTGATTGACTATGCGCATTCTCAAGGTATTGATGTGCATGCATGGTTTACAATAAACACATGCTATAATAATATGATCAGCACATACGGGGCCAATGGCTGGATAGATCTTTCGTTCATGGAAGACGGCAATTACAAGGTCATTGTCCACTATCCGCAGTTCCGCGATTTCATCAGTAATCTGGTTCTGGAAGTAGTGCAGAATTACAACATAGACGGAGTTAATCTGGATTATATCCGGGCCAGAGGATGGTGTACTACTCAATATTGTCAGAATGACTACAACACCAGATACGGGCGCAGCCTTACCGCCGATATTGCCGCAAATGATTACGACCATCTCGGCGCTTGGAGCTATAATGCAATTACGGATATAGTGACGCAGGTAAACAGCAAATGCACAGCGGAAAATCCCGGCATCAAAATCAGTGTCTGCGGATATCTTCCTCTTGATGAACAGCGTTTGACATCATATTTTGCTCAAGAGGGAAGAGACGGTAAGAGCTGGGTCAATGCCAATCTGATTGATTTCACTCTTTCCATGGAATACTCATGCAGTCCGGATTACAATACTTTCAGAAAATGTGCCGGAGAATTCACCGGAGGCGCGAACGGTAAAGCCGGATTCATTACCGGAAACTATGAAATGGTCAGCGGACAACCGGTTTCCCGCGATGCCGGCTATACTGCGACTCTGCTTTCATTTTCTCAACGTATGAAAACCGGAGTTGTCGCCTGTTATTGGTACGGATCGCTTTCCGATACTCAAATTAACGCTATTAGAAACGGACCATTTAAGGACACGTCCCAGCCATATTACAAATAATTCTTCATGCAGCATCTTGACAAAAATACTTTTGTCAAGGTGTTTCTAAGTCTTTCAGGAGGTGATAGCGTTACAGCGCTAACGTTGAAATATAGTAAGCTTCCGGAGAATGCATCATGATACATGCTGTGCACTGAAATTCTGTCAACTGCCGGAGAGTCGCTGGCGAGAAGATTGACCTCGTTTATTTCACAGGCGGAATAGGCTGAACTGTTGAAAATGGGGCTGCAGTATTTCGCCATCAGGTTATGAATGATTCAGGCTAGAAATAAAGATTTGAATAATGTAACAAAATTCCTCAGAACGACAATTGAGACAAATTCAACGATTGATATTTCTGCCCTTGATAAATTCTGTCTAGCGCAGGGTGCAAAAACTCATACGCTGAAAATGACGGGGTTTAAGAAGTTTTCCGTCATTTTCATGTTAAATATTTCAATGGTTATTTCTCGTAACAGGCAAATTTTTAAAGCAGTTTCTTTTGAGACAGTTCCTTAATACTGCGGGATGGGCGTCCGGCTACTTTTCCATTGGCAATGATTTAACGAATTTATCGAGTTCACGCCAGTAATTGTCTCCGGCTTTTAACTCCAGGTCATTATGTCCGGCCTCCGGCACTTCAAAGAAATATTTGGGCTGACTGGCTGCTTTGAACAGCGTCTGTCCATGCAGAAAGGGGATGACTCCGTCGAGTCTTCCGTGCATGATTAGTATCGGCATTTTAATGTTCCCGATTCTTGCCAGATTGGGAAATTTGTCAAACGGCAGCGGAACCGGGCAGACCACCTTGAAGGCGCTGGTAAACGGGCTTTGCAGCACCATGCCCGCGGCCGGTGATTTCTCCGCCAGATAGCAGGTCGGGCCGCTTCCCACGGAACGCCCGTATAAGATGATTTTATCCGGCGGTATTTTAAGTGTGCCGGTCATATAACGGTAAACCGCTTCAATGTCGCGGTAGGTGTGCTGTTCGTCCGGTTTACTCTGGCTGGCGCCGTAACCTTCATAATCGTAGCACAGCACGGAATATCCGTGACTGTTGTATTCCGCCAGAAACGACTTCAAATCAAACAGGTCTTCGCCGTTGCCGTGACTGTACAACAACGTATAAGCCGCCGCCGGCGACGGCAGATAGAGAAGCGCGATTTTGACATCCGGCGCGACCTGAAGCATGGTCATTGCCTTATCCGGCTCAACACCGCTGCGCGGCGGCTGAAAAATGAGTTTGTCGGAAAAACATCCGGCAAAACCGAGGAATGCCAGGACTGTAATGACAATAATCAGCAGCAGTCTTCTCAGAGAATGCTTACTACCGGAACGCTTGCAGGCCGTTTCCATTTTTTCCCTCCGCTTAAAACTTGTGGAAATGATCATTTATTTAACAATATAGTCAGCCAAACAGCTTTAAATCAAATTTGAGAAGCAATATTTTTGACAGAAAGCTAAAAATTTAGGAAATACCATGTATATTAGATAAAATTTTATATCTAATTCAAGGATATTAACTATGGATCAAGGTGCTAAAGTAAAAGTCGGAGTGGTCGGCGTCGGGGCGCTCGGCAG
>CAIJKT010000674.1 GCA_903821255.1 uncultured Lentisphaeria bacterium
AACCTGAAGAATGACCTGACTTTTTCAATGGAGCCGAAATGTTTCGCGGTACGTTCGTAATAATCGAGCGATGCGTGGTAGGGTACGCATGAATCCGCGGATCCGGAGACCATAATCATTTTGCCACCGTGTTTTTCGAAGGGGCTCAAGTCGGACTTTTCCGCATTGAGATATGGTCCGAGTGCGGCAGTATATGTATCAATGTCCTTGCCAAAATCAATTTCCATAAGATTTTTTTGCGCCCCGAATACCCACTGGAAAAGATAAAGGTGTCCATGCGCGATTTTGAAGGAGCTGCCGAACGGGATGCCGCAGAATATGCGTTCGCCGGTAATGGCATGTTTCGGGCCGTCGAACAGTTTCCGGAGAGCTTCAGCATGTTTATCCGTCAGGGTCGGATCTTTCTTTCTGGCGAGTCCGATAACTGCCTCGATATCTTTTTCAGTGCACCGCGGATCGGAAACCATTTTCCCGGCAGTCTGGGGTATTTCGCGCACGGCCATGTACTCGTTGCCGGCGGCAATGATGTTGTTTTCCTGAGCGTCCGTGAACGGGCATTTTTTTAATATCTGGTCATTCCACAGGAAATAAGCGTGAAGCGGAGTGCGGCAGTGCGCCGGGATATTGGCGACAATGCCGTCGTAATCCTCCGGGTACCGCTGCGCTTCCTGAAGCGCCTGCTGGCCGCCGGTCGATCCGCCGTTGAAGTATGAGTATTTGGGATTCTTACCGTAATATGACTTGATGACCTGTTTGGCGGAAACAGTCATCAGGTGTGTGGCGCGATATCCGAAATCCTTCCAGACCTCCGGATTTCCGATTCCGGAACCAGCGTTCGGAGCCGTCCCCATATCCGTTGTTGCAACGGCATACCCCTCGGAAAGCGGACCAGTAAAGCCGCCGGGATTTATGTTGCCAGCAGATCCGCCATTACCAAGACCGATGAACCGGTCGTTCCATTTCCCCGCATCCGGCAGCCACACTTCAACATTAATATTGGAACCTTTAGCCGGATTGATGATGATCTTCACTACTGTTCGCGGCGGCAGATTCTTGTATACGGCTCCATTTGAGGTTGTCATTATCGGCGAGGTATTATACTCCGCAGACACAATTTTCCCTGCGTCTATTTTTAGTTCCCGGAGTCCCGCAAGGCTGTCCGTTTTTTCCGGGGATGCGGCAAATACCGCCATTGATGCCATTGTTCCGAAAAAAAGACACAGGCATATTTTACGCATAATTGTATCAGGAAGATCTCGAGTAGACATAACCAGAACCTGTTAGAAAAATTTAAGTATCTAATAATGAAATAGATGCATTGTTTTTGCAATGGTGTTTTTTTATCAAAACGACCAGGTTCGTGAAAAAACATCTTTATAAACAACAGTAGCATCTCTCAATGTAAAATATATCCTATCAAAGCCGTTTATTCCAAATGCGCCGCGGAACAAATAACAAAGAATATCACGATTTATGTTGGTGTCTTGATTTTGTGGACCGGATATTGAGCATCGGCGGAATGGAATTCGAATTTGCCGAATATTATTTCGAACGGGTCGTGCAGGTTTCCGGCAATCCGCAATTGGAATTGGCAGTCAAGGAGATTCGCCGTTATACCGGCTGCGCGATCCGGGCGTCATGACGCGGAAAAACTTTAAGCCGGCGAAAGGACTCTCAGTCTTTATGACGACACCGCTTCAGCCCGGGTTAATCAGCGTGGATTTCGGCATTGATGCGGAGGATTTCTTCAAGCCGGGCGGCGGCGGTTTCCCAGGCGGCGGAGATATTGTCTATTTCCAGTTGTACTTCATACAGGCGGCGGTTGAGCGCCGCATAGTCGGAAACCTGCTGGTTGAGCGTCTGCTGGATAAGGTCGGCTTTTTCGGCTTCAAGCCGTTCAAGGCCGCTTTCGGCGGCGGCGACGGCTTTTTCGGCGGCTTTTTTCTCGCCCTGAAGTTCCTGCCGAAGCCGGGCGCGTTCTTTGCGGCGCTCCTTGCTCTGGCTCGGATTCTTGTCGCCGGCATCGCTATCGCTTTTGTCCCCAAGTTCGGCATAGCCTTCTTCGGACAGTTTCTGCTGATAATATTCATAATCGCCGTAGTACTTCCTGATTCCCGGCGGACGCATGGCGATGATGGTGGTGGCGACATTTTCCACGAACTCGATATCATGGCTGACCAGGCAGACCGTGCCGGCGTATTCTTTCAGCGCCTGCTGGAGCGCTTCGCAGGCGGCAATGTCCAGATGGGTGGTCGGCTCGTCAAGGATCAGCAGATTCGGCGGATTGACGAAAATCCTGGCGAAACAGACCCGGATTTTTTCTCCTCCGCTCAGCACTTTTACCGGTTTATACACATGGTCGCCGCAGAAGCCGAAGGTGCCGAGGACGGATTGAAGCGAATTGATCGGGATCTTTTCCGACATCGCGTTTTTCACCACGTCATACACGGTCTGTTCCGGCGGCAGAATATCCGCGAATTCCTGAGCCTGGTAGCCCCGGATGATATTGTGTCCGAGCGCGACTTTGCCGGCGTTCGGCGTCAGTTGTCCGGCAATCATCTTCAGCAGCGTCGTCTTGCCGGTGCCGTTATAGCCGACAATCGCCACTTTGTCGCCGCTGTCAATCTGGAGCGATACGTCTTTCAGAATCAGTTCGCCTGCATTATAAGCGAAAGAAAGGTTCTCGACCCGCACAGCTTCCGCGCCTGAAGGCGGCGGGGGAGGGATCAGGATGGTGCCGCTGAATCGCAGATCGTCCGCGAGCACAATATCCTCCATTTTGTCCAGCGTCTTCATCATGCTCTGCGCCTGGGAGGCTTTGGAACTTTTCGCCTTGAAACGCTCAATCGTCCGCGTAAGCTGCTCTTTTTTCTTGTCCTGGTTGCGCTTGGCGGCTTCCAGCGTTTTGGTTCTGAATTCGCGTTCGCGGCGGTAGAAATCGTAATCCCCCGGATACCGGGTGATTACTCCGCCATTGATTTCCAGCGTTATATTGGTGAGCTTCTTCAGCAGAAAGCGGTCATGCGAGATCAGCAGCAGGGTGCCGTTGAATGCTTTTAGGAAGCGGCACAGCCACTCGACGGCGGGAATGTCCAGATAGTTTGATGGTTCGTCCAGCAGCAGGATACTCGGATTGCCGATCAGCACCCTGGCCAGCCCGGCGCGCATCTGCCAGCCGCCGCTGAAAGTACTCAGCGGACGGGAGAACGCCTGCACATGAAACCCCAGGCCGCAAAGCGCAGCTTCGGCTTCGCTGCGCAACCTGTAACCGCCCATCTGCTCAAATTTCGCCTGCAACTCGCCGTGTTCGCGCAGCAGCGACGCACTTTCTCTTTCCGTCAGCGCGCTTTCGTGCAGCAGATGGTCTATCTCCCGCAGCCGGACGGCGGAAGCGGAGAGTTCGGGGACGGCGTCGGCGACATAATCCAGCAGCGACAGTTCAAAGCCGCCGGACGGCAACTGCTGCCGCAGATAACCGATGGTCATGCTTTTCGGCAGGCCGACCGCCCCTTTATCCGGCAGTACGTCGCCGCAGATTATCCCGAAGACCGTACTTTTGCCGGAACCGTTGGGGCCGACAAAGCCCACCCGCTCGCCGGGGTTGATCCGGAAAGAGACGCAGTCCAGCAGTACCTGCTCGCCGTAACTTTTGTAAACGCTTTTAAAATCAATCATTATATTTTATGGTCACTTTTTAAAGATGAAATATACTGCGCCCATGAGGCATAGTCCAGCCCAGAGGTAATTCAATTTGAGTCCTTCCTTCATGTA
>CAIJKT010000675.1 GCA_903821255.1 uncultured Lentisphaeria bacterium
AACCGGATCGTATGTCATATCAAGCATGATAAAACGTACATCGCTATATGTAAAGGCATAATAATGACGCCCATTATTGCTTGTTCCAGGATACGGAAAATATTTTGTAAACCAATATCCTTCATTATTAGACTGTGAAGTACCAATTCCTTTGGGCATAAATAATTCATGCCCGGCAAGAGCCACATAGCATGGGGCGGTTTTATAAATGCTGCGGAACTGACTGAAATGATGTAACTCCCAGTCATCGGCAACGCACCCCATACCTACAATATCTCCGGGGCTTATTACAAACAGCGGAGAAGATTTCGCGATAAACTGGTTTAATGGCGCAGACTTACCGGTCTGAGTGTCACCAATAACCGCAAAACGGATTGGAGTTCCTGGTTCCGGCGCTGTTTGAAAAGACCCTTCTCCACAGCTAAAATCTCCGGAAAAAACTATGTAAGAGTATTTTGTTCCTTTTTGGAGATTATCGATTTGAATTTTATGCACTCTGACTGGGTCAGATTCAGATTTTGAGAGTTTCAATGCATCAGACACGGTACCGTATTCAATACGCGATGGCAGTTGTGTGCTGGTTTCCCACATCAGAATTGCACTTGAACCGTCAACCCATAAAGGATATACCGGTTTTAAAAGAAGAGGTTTTATGCTTTCCGGCGGCGGATTCGTTTCAAACAACCGGAAATCCTTAATGGTGTATTTCCTGTAGTCGGAAGCCACGAAACCAAATCCTCCACCACTTAAAGCGGAATCGCGTGCAGCGAGAGCCGGTTCTCCATTTATCAGCATGCTGTAATCATTACCGCGAACATTCAATTCAATATAGGTGTCAACTCCGAACGGAATATAACCTCGGGCAGAAGCTATTTTCTCCCGCTTGCCACCCGCCACACGATAAAACTCAAGATCTTCCATGTTTGTGACATAAAACAAATAGTGATTATCTATATTCTGAAAACGTACCGCAAAACCGAATGGATTTATACTATAGTTCTTACTTATTACAAACCGCGCAGTATAATCTTTAAGTCCGATGTTTTCATTATAAAAGTAGGAAAAATAACGTCCCCATGTGCGCGGAACCAATTGACAGGGACCGAAAGTAACAATTTTCCCTTGTTCAACGCGCCAGTTAACAGCCCCGCTTTCAGGGGCGCCAATATATGCAGTCTTCCACGCTTCAAATGAATCTGCATTGGTGCCTGATGAGCTTCCGGACGCGCTTTGAGTCGCGGTCTTCGGAATTTGAGCCGGTTCCGCCGCAGTTGCGGATATATATTCCAGTGTAGACATACTGATTACTGCCATAATCAAAACAGTTTTATTCATTTTTTGCATCCTGTTCATTAATAAAACCCTTATATATTTTTAATTAAGATAGATTTAGCGAGTGAGAATTTTGCTAATTTTCTCTCTTTCTGTTTTTTGACTGTTCTTCTCAGATGCTGACAGTTTATTCTTGATTATTTTATTACGCTTTTCTCCCATACATGCTTCCGGCATGATTTAATTATCACGTGATAATTATACAACAACCCC
>CAIJKT010000676.1 GCA_903821255.1 uncultured Lentisphaeria bacterium
AAATACTGGAAAAACCTTTCAGCCGGCATGTCATAAGATTTTATTCTGTTTGCTGCTTTTGTCAATATAATGCTATCCGATGTCAAAATAATTAAGGTTTAAAACAAAGTTTAAAGTTAATTTAAAGATAACCGTAAATTATTTTTTTGCAATTTTGTTAAGATTTTTAATAAAAACATGGAGTGCAAATGAAAAAGCAATTGGTCGAGGATGTGAAGAATCCGTCCGCTGAATACCGCGGCACATTATTCTGGGCTTTGAACGGCAAGCTGGAGCCGGAAGAGATGCGCCGCCAAATACGTTTGATGAAGCAGATGGGACTGGGCGGTTTTTTCCTGCACGCACGAGTCGGGTTGAATACTGAATATCTTGGCGATGAGTGGTTCAAATGCGTTGATGCCGCCGTTGACGAAGCCTCGAAGCTGGGCATGAAGGCGTGGTTGTACGATGAAGACCGCTGGCCGTCCGGCGCCGCCGGCGGACTGGTTACACAGCACCCGGAATACCGGATGCGCAAGCTCTGTTTTACGGAAATAACCGACTTGCGGAAGACCCCGATCCCGGACGATGCGCAATGGCTTTTCCTGATTAAAAAGCGTGACGAAGAAAAATACTCCTATGAAAAACTCAGCCGCCTGCAGATTCCGGGCAGCCTGAAAAAGAATGAAATGATTCTGGCGTGCAACATCAAACTGGATGCCCCCAACAGTTGGTTCAACGGCCAGACCTACCTTGACACCATGAACCCGGATGCCGTTAAAAAATTCATTGAAGTGACCCACGAGACCTATCTGAAGCGATGCAGCAAAGACTTTGGCGGGGTAATTCCCGGGATATTTACTGACGAACCGGAGCATGGTCAGATTTTTCCGCAAAACCAATTCACCTGCCCCTGGACCGGGCGATTGCCGATGGTGTTCAAACAACGTTACGGCTATGAATTGACAGACCGGCTGCCGGAACTCTGGCTGGGCCATCCTGACGGTAAAATGAACCGGATCGCATATCATTACTGTGACTGTACCACCACGATGTTCGTCGAGGCTTTTTCCAGGCAGCTCGGTGAATGGTGCGAGAAAAACAAACTGCTTTTTACGGGGCATCTGATGTGTGAGGATTCGCTGTCTTTTCAGACTTGTTACGTCGGGGCATGCATGCCGCATTATGAATATATGCAGGCCCCCGGCATGGATGAACTGACTGAATACTGGCGCATCTATTCCACCGTCAAGCAGCTCAGTTCCGCCGCCAGGCAGTTTGGCAGGAAATGGCGGCTGAGCGAGACCTACGGCTGTACCGGCTGGGATTTTCCGTTCAAAGGCTATAAGGCACTTTCTGACTGGCAGGCTGCTCTCGGCATCAATCTGCGCTGCATGCATCTGGGTTGGTACACCATGGAAGCTGAGGCCAAGCGCGATTATCCTGCCGCGATTTTCTATCAATCACCCTGGTGGCAAGTCTATGCGAAAGTGGAAGACTATTTTGCCAGAATCAACCGGGTTATGATCAACGGAGAGGAAGTCAGGGATATCCTGGTCATACATCCGGTCGAAAGCGTCTGGACGCTGGTTCGCAAAAACTGGTGGCTTGGAGAAAACAGGCAGCATGACGCGATGTTTGTCAAAATGCAGGACACGCTGCTGGAAGCCGGACTGGATTTTGATTACGGCGATGAAACCATCATGGCGCGGCATGGCAAAGTGGCCGTTGGCAGAAAGCCGGCGCTGGCCGTCGGTCAGGCCAGCTATAAAGTAGTCATCGTTCCGCCGATGTTGACCATCCGCAAAACAACGCTTGAACTGCTCAAGCAGTTCAAAACATCCGGGGGTACCGTTATTTTTGCCGGAGATGTACCGGCGCATGTCGACGCGCTGGCATCAGATGATGCCATAGAATTCGCCGCCGGATGTGTAAGAACCTCTGCTTACGGAGCAAAGCTTGCCGCCGCCGCCGAACCTGGCCGTGCGATTGCCTTGACTGAACCGTCCGGCAGAAAGGCTGCCGAACTGCTTTATCTGTTGAAAGAAGACAGCGGGAGTTTTTATCTCTTTGTGTGCAATACCGGTTTGAGCAAGCAGTCAACCTCCCCGAAATCTCCACAGGTCTGCAAGCGGGTTAAAACGTTGCCTGAAGTCGCTATTCGCGGCTTTGACGGCTGCCTCGGCGCACCGCTGGAAGTCGATCCGGCTACCGGGGAGTTTTTTACTGCTCGGTATGCTATTGCCGGAAAGCAGCTCATAATTTCCACCGGCTTTTCTGAACTCGGCTCCAGATTGTTCATTATCCCTAAAAACAAACAGCAGGAATCTTTCCCGCAGCGTCCTTCATACCGCACTGTGCGGGAAATTACCTTGAAGCGGGACCGTTACCCGGTTATGCTGTCTGAAGAGAACGTGCTGGTGCTGGACCGGCCTTCCTGCAAGATCGGCGACGGCAATTGGAAGAAGCCGGATGAAATTCTCCGGATCGACCGCCAGGCGCGGGAGTCTCTCGGTCTCGCTCCGCGCGGAGGGGCCATGGTTCAGCCGTGGTTGCAGAAAACCAATCCCGCAGCGAAAACCGTTAATGTAATACTGAAATACGAGATTGAAATTAAAACACTTCCTGCCGGTCCGCTTTATCTTGGAATAGAAAGGCCGGGGACGTTCACGATTACCATTAACGGGTATCCGGTTTCGGCTGATATGCAATCCGGCTGGTGGACGGACTGCTCATTGAAAAAGCTGCCGGTCAATCCGGCAATTCTAAGAACCGGCGGCAATGAACTGCTGTTGAGCTGTGATTACAGTGAAAATCATCCCGGTTTTGAGAGTGCTTTTCTGCTGGGGGATTTCGGCGTGAAACTGACCGGATTTGCCAATCCGGAGATAACTGCTCCGGCAAAATCCCTCCGTTGCGGCGATTGGACGAAGCAGGGACTTCCGTTCTATTCCGGTACAGTCTCCTATCCGATGACATTTAAAAACACGCTGAAGAAAGGCGAAGTATGCTTTATTTCTCTTCCCGATTTTCAAGCTCCGGCCGCCAGGATATTCGTTAATGGCACGGAAGCCGGTGTGATTGCCTGGGAACCGGCGGAATTGGACATTACTAAATTACTGCAAAAAGACATTAATGAGATCACTGTGGAATTGTTCGGACACCGCCGCAATTCGCACGGCCCGTTACATCTGGCGGACCGTAATCCGGTATGGACCGGACCCGGACAATTCCAGACTACCGGTGAGCAATGGCAGGATGAATAT
>CAIJKT010000677.1 GCA_903821255.1 uncultured Lentisphaeria bacterium
TGAGAACGCCGCCGGATGTGGTCTGCCATAACGAAAGCCTCTCCAGCGGCCTTGCCGTTTTTTCCGTGAAAATGGGCAAAATGCGCGATTCGCACTTATAATTATGCACGTCCGGAATTATTCCCGCTTTCTTGCCTCTTGATTTTTTTGTGCTACTGTATGTAAAATGCAGGGTTGACGCGGGAAAACCGGATTTATCAGCTTCTGCAAAATTTTATAAGGGTTATTCAATTGTATGAAGAATAATGACTTGGCGGATAAAATCAGGCGTCTGCTGCAACGGGAGACGCGCTATAAGCCGGACGCTTACGAATTTGTCAATGAAGCGGTCAATTATGCCGCGACACTGGAGAATTCAAATGAAAAGAAGCATGTCGCCGCTCTGGAGCTGCTGGGGTCGGTCCGCGATTTCGCGTTCCGCCAGTACGGCCCGTTTGCCGCGGAAGTGATGAAGAGCTGGGGATTGAATAGTGCTTCCGATATCGGAAATGTTGTTTTTCTGCTGATAGACGAGAAAGTGCTTTTTGCCAGCGAGAAGGATTCTCCCGAGGATTTTAACGTGGAGTTTGATCTTTTCAAGCCGCCATGCGATGCAACCTGCGGAATAACCGCCAACGACATAAAGGTTCCTAAAATTGTCTGATTCAAGCTCCCGTCAACTGCTGAAAAAGGATTATTTCGCCGATGTCAGAAGCTTTGCCTTCGACAACGGGCTGCATGTGTTCGTCAACGAAAAGCATGACACTCCGGCCGTTACCATTCAGGCCTGGATCAAAACCGGCAGCATCCACGAAGACGGCTATCTGGGCTGCGGGCTGTCGCATTTTCTGGAGCACATGCTGTTTCAGGGGTGCAAAGGCTATCCGGCGCAATCCGCCGCCGATCTGATCAACCGTCTGGGCGGCGAAGTCAACGCCTATACTTCTTACGGCAATACCGTTTATCATCTGGATCTGCCGTCGCGTCACTGCCTGAAAGGACTGGATGTGCTGACGGCCATGATCAGCACGCCGGAATTTCCCGCGGACAAGTTCAAGCTTGAATCCAAAGTTATTCTGCGCGAACGTGATATGGTTTTTGACCGCCCGGACCGGGTGCTTGGTGAAAAATTGTGGAAAGATGTTTTTCTGGTTCATCCGGTACGCCATCCGATTATCGGCTACCGCGACCGGATCAAGGCGGTCACCCGGGAAATGATGGCGGATTATTACGAACTGCGCTATTCTCCGGAACGCTGTTTTTTCATGATTTCCGGCGACATGGATGCCGTGCAGATCGCGAAAGCCCTGGAAAAGAAACTGGGCAAATGGCGTCGCGGAAATATCGCCGAGCCGTTTCTGCCGGAAGAGCCGGAGCAGAATTGTTTCCGCAGATGCGACTATGTGTTCAAAGATCCGCTGGCGAGAATTGCGGCAGGGTACAAACTGCCCGATGCGTCCAGTTCGGAAATACCCGCGCTGGACATTCTCTGCGGCATCATGGGCCAAAGCCGGAGCTCCCGGCTGATTCAGCGGCTCAAAACCGAAAAAGAACTTGCCATCGGCATCAGTTCATTTAATTATACGCCGTCATTCTGCGGCATGATGGGGATTTCCGCCATCTGCACGCCGGATAAGGCTGCCGCGCTGGAAGCCGAACTGCAAGCCGAACTGGAACTGATTATCGGCGGCGAACTCTCGGAAGAGGAAGTGCAGCGCGAACAGATTCAGCAGGCCACGGAGTATATCCGCTGTCTCCAGACCAACGGCGGAATGGCCGCGGTCATCGGCAATACCGTGCTGACGTTCGGGTATCCGGAGGCCGCCAACCGCTATTTCGAAATTCTTTCCAGCGTGACGCTGGATCAGGTGAAAGAGGCGGCGCGGCACTGTCTGCCGGTGGAACGCCAGACTCTGGTAAGACTGCTGCCGGATGAAAATACTGCCGCCGCCGGAACGAAAAAGAAGAAATCCGGTTGCGGCGTCAAGCCTGAAATGAAAACCCTCAGTCACGGACTGCGTCTGGTGGAATATCCCGATTCCAGTCTGCCGCTGATTGATGTCTGTGCGGTGCTGCCCGGCGGAACGTTCATGGAGAACCGCGGCAATGCCGGCATCTCCAAGCTGCTGAGTTCCATGCTGAATACCGGCACCGTGCGCTGGTCGGAAGATGAACTTTCCTGCAAAATAGATGATAATGCAATCGATCTGAGCATTTCCGCCGGAGCTAATTCGCTGCTTTTCCGGCTTAACTGCCGGAGCGACAGATTTGAGCAGGCAATGGAAATTCTGCAATCCGTCATGGCGGAGCCGCGTTTCGGCGGCAAAGAACTTGCCAGGGAAAAGAGCAATATCGTCGAGTCGCTGAAAAGCCGGAAGATGTCGCCGCGCAATGCGGCGGAAGACCGGGCGCTGGAACTGCTGTTCGGGGAGCATCCTTACGGCCTGCCCCGCTCCGGCTCGGTAGACAGCGTCAATTCGCTAACCGCCGCTCAGTTGAAGTCATTCTACCGCCGCTGCCTGGTTCCGGAAAGTGTCGTGTTCGGCATCGCCGGCGACTATGCCCGCGCCGCCGCCGGCAAAGCGTTCAAAAGACTCGCCGCCGCGATTCCGTGGAGGAAGGACGGCACGGAACCGGAAGTGAAACCTCCGGTATTTCCGGATAAAGACTTGTCGGATAAAATCGAACTGCCGCGTGAGCAGACCGCTGTTATTTACGCGCTTCCGGGCTGCGATAATATTTCAAACGACCGTTTTGCGTTCGACATCCTGCAATTTGCGCTGAACGGGCTCTCCTCCAATCTGTTCAAAAAGGTCAGGGAGGAAGCCGCGCTGGCCTACAGCACCGGCGTCAGTTTTTCCCGCGGCATCCACCGCGGAGTAATCGCGTTCCATGCCGGAACCGAAATGGCTTCCGCCGCCAGAGCGGCGGAAATGCTGCGCACCGAACGCGCCAGGCTGGCGGAAACCGGGATCACGGAGGAGGAGTTCAAAGCGGCCAGGGAATCCGCCATTTTTGACTGCGCCCAGAGTATGGAGAAAATGGAATATCTGATTATGAACAGCGTGCTGGCGGAATATTACGGCAATGGTTTCGAGCTGCCGTGGCATCAGGTGAAAATCTACAATTCGCTGCGTTTGTCCGAAGTCAACCGCATCACCGCTAAATATCTGTCCAGCGCTCCCGCAGTCACCGTAATTGCCGGGAAGTAATTCATTCAGACTTGTTTAAGCTTCTTCCTGCGGCGTTCCGCCGTCCGGATTGAATACAGGATTATCAGCAGCAGTATTCCGGCGCACCCGGAAAACAGCATCCCGGCCGCGTGTGTCGGCGGCAGGGTGCGCAGAACTAATTCGCCGGGCTGTTCCGAGTTTACGATGAAATGCTTGTCCGTGTCAAATCCCTTTGTATCGGGAAAAAGAAGATTGCCGTCAATATCGCGCCAGTAATTGCCGGGGTTCTGGTTGACCAGGATCGCGGAGGGTTCGGAGCAGATGATCCTGATAAAATTCGGGCTCCAGTTGACATCGCTTATTTTGCCTTTGAGGGCGAAGAATTCGCCTTTATAATATGGGCTGCCTGAGGCAAACCGTTTATTTTTATATTCGCGCATGTAACCCAGCATCGGCTCGAAATCGAACAGTTGAGCGACACCTTTATGCACCGACGCGTAGCGGCCGTAGGTGTGATTATTGACCGTCACAATGGAACTGCTTGATTCTTTGACCTGGCCGACAGCGTCGCTTTCCTTAATCCAGACCATTTTTGACCAGTTGCAGTACTGGTTGTAGATGAGTCCGCACATGGAAAGCAGGATAAGCAGATACAGCCGCCGCCGCGGCGGAGCTTCCGGGAATTTGTCCAGCAGCCAGTCCAGGCCGCGGCAGCAGCCGACCGCCAGGAAAAAGACTGCGAGGAAACGCCAGCGGGAAATGCAGAAGAAACTGGTAAACGGCGGAATCTCCCGGAGCCAGTACCCCGGCAGAAATTTGCATGAGGAGTTGAGCGTGAGCATGGATGCGATGACAAATCCCCAGTGCCACCA
>CAIJKT010000678.1 GCA_903821255.1 uncultured Lentisphaeria bacterium
AGGCAGCAGATGCCGCGCACTATCAGGTCGATTTTAACCCCGGCGGTCGCCGCGCGGTAAAGATGCGAAATGATCTCCGGGTCCACCAGCGAATTCATTTTAGCAATGATGCGGCCGGGATTGTTTCTGGTCGAAACTCTGGCTTCGCGGTCAATCAGTTCGATGAATTTCTCTCTCAGGGAGAACGGCGCTACCGCGATCCTGTTCCAGGTGTTCAGCGGCGAAGAATAGCCGGTCATCACATTGAACAGCGAAGAGACTTCCAGGCAGATTTCCGTGTCGCACATAAACATTCCGATATCGGTGTACAGCTTCGCGGTCTTATCGTTGTAATTGCCGGTCGCCAGATGGACATACCGCTTGATCCGCATATCTTTGGTCCGCTTGACGATCAGGAGCGCTTTACAATGGATTTTAAACCCGGCGATGCCGTAAATGACATGAGCGCCGGATTCTTCAAGCTTGACCGCCCAGTTAATGTTGTTATCCTCATCAAACCGGGCTTTCAATTCCAGGATGACTGTCACCTGCTTGCCGTTTTCAGCGGCGCGCTGCAGCGCTTTAATTACCGGAGAATCGCCGCTGACCCGGTAAAGAGTCTGTTTGATCGCCAGCACATCCGGATCTTCGGCCGCTTCATTCAGCAGCTTGACGACCGGATCGAAACTCTGGAACGGCACCGCGTCGATTACACATTCCTCGCGGTCAATCACGTCAAACATCGAACCGGCGACGCTGGAGAATTCCGGAACCGGCAATGGCGGCCACGGCTGATTCATCAGGTCGGGTCGGTTGACCTTGCCGATAAATTCAAAGAAAGCGGCCGGATTGAGCGGCATCGGCACATTATATTTTAAATCATCATCCAGTTGAAATTGCTCCATCAGCCATTCCGCCAGTTTGCCGCGGCAGCCTTTCGGCAATTCCAGCCGGATCGGTTCTCTGCTCTTGCGGTGAAGCAACTCTTTTTTCATATACTGCATCAGGTCGGCAACCCCCTCCTCCTCCAGCGAAAAATCCATGTCGCGGGTGATCCGGAAAGGAATGATCTCGTGTATCCTGCAGTTGCTGAACAGGAACTGGATATGCTCCATGATCAGATCTTCCAGCAGAATATACTGCTGGCTGTTTTTCGGCGAGAAACTGAGCCGGATAAAACGCGGCAGCAACTGCGGAACTTCAACAAACGCATGCAGCACTTTTCCGGAGTCATCCCGGCTGAGGCTGACGGCGATTTCAATCGCCCCGCTGTTAAGAATCGGAAACGGGTGGCTGGGATCAACCGCAAAAGGAGTCAGTACCGGAAACACCTGGTTGAGGAAATATTCCTTCAGAAAGACCCGCTGTTCGCTCGTCAACTGTTCCGTTCCGACAAGCTGAACCCCCTTCGCCGCCAGCTCCGGGAGAATTTCCTGCTGCAAATAACGGTATTTGCGTTCAATCAGGCCTTTCAGTCTTTTCTTGATGGCCTTGATCTGCTCCGCCGGTCCCAGTCCGGAGCAGTCGGTCTGCAATGTTTTGGCGCTTAATAATTGCCGCAGCCCGGCAACGCGGATCATGAAGAATTCATCCAGGTTGTTGCTGAAGATGGCGATAAACTTGAGTCTCTCCAGCAAAGGATTGCCGACATCGCCGGCTTCATCCAGCACCCTGGCATTGAATTCAAGCCAGCTCAATTCGCGGGAAACAAAATATTTTTTATCCAGAAAACCATTCACCGCGTTAATACTCCTGAAATTTTCTATGTTACTATTCTAAAACTATTTTCATGCCGTAAACATCTTCAAACAGATCTGATTTTTTGGTCAGCAGCGTTTTCTCCAGCCCCATATCGGCAGAACCGCCGACTTTAATTGCCAGCACCCGGTCCTTGACAATGATCGAACAGTTTCTGGTTTTCCGTTCCTGGGAATTGGCGACGGCGTCGGCGACCCGGAGGATCGCGGCCAGTTTACAGACCAGCACCCGCATTTGAGCAGGAAGAACCATATATTCCGGATGCGAAGCCTGAGGCTTGCCTTTGCGGTGATAACGGGCCACCGCCGCCACGACCAGCCGTTCTTCCTCGGTCAAGCCGGGAATCTGCGTATTCGAAATCAGATAACATGAATGCTTATGATGTTTACGCGAGTCCACGAACCGGCCGATGTCGTGCAAAATCGCCGCGATTTCCAGATAAAGCCGCTCCCGTTCGCCCAGCGAATGAATCGCGTGCATCTTATCAAACATCTTGAGCGATATCTCCTTGATTGATTCGATATGATTCGGATCAAAACAGTATTTTTTGCCCATGGACTTAACCACGGACAGCATATCCGGAATAAACGGGTCTTTTTCATTGAACAACTGGCGGATTATATCTTCTAGCACGGCATTTCTCGTGGTAACCGCCGGCACAATCAGGGAAGCGGCGCCCGTCATGTCGAAAAAACGTTTTATGATCCAGGCGCAGGGAACGATTCCCCTGGCGGCGACATCGCTGATCTGGTATTTCGCCGCCATCTCCGCCTGTGACAGCAGATTGATCTTGCGGAAGAGTTTTTCAAACTTTTCCAGCGTAATTGCCCTGACCGGCTGATTCCTGACCGCTTTGCCGTTGATATCCATAATGATGCGGACGCTCTCGCCGACCGCGACAAACTGAATGTTTTTAGGAATGTCGGAAATGCGGCTGATCCGGTCGGCGATCAATTCCGTATATGAATCAATAATGTCAGTAAGTCTTTCCGGCTCGGCGGCCTTACTCCCGTATTCTTCAAAAATACGGATGGTGCCAAGGGCAAAAGTCTCGGCAAATTTCAGTTCCCCGTTGCGCACCAGCGAAACTTCCACCGAGCCGGAGCCGATGCCCAGCAGCAGCAGATTGGCTTTGGACAGCACGGTTTTTCCGCCAAGCGCTTTCTTGACCGCCATCGTGATCAACGCGGCCTCTTTTGAACCTTCCAGTATTTCCAGGTCGATGCCGCTGGCGATTTTTATGTTACTGATAAAGATTTCGCGATTAAAAGCTTCGCGCACCGCGCTGGTCGCGAAAGCCCGGATATAGCCGACCCCGTATTCCGCGGTTTTGGCGGCAAAATCCTTCATGATTCCGCATAGCAGACTGGTTGACTCAGGGGAAATCATGCCTCTGGTAAAAACGTCCCGCCCCAGATTTACCGGTTGCACCAGGCTTTCCAATATTTCGTAGCTCTTGTTTTTTTCGATCTGAATTATGTCCATCCGCGCCGAATGGGCCCCGATGTCAATAATCGCCGCCTGCAGCGGCATCTTAGTTTTCTTTACCGGAACCAACGCCATATTTTCCTCCGGGAAACATTACTTATTTAAAACCCGATTCTTTGAAGTGTATAAATTTAACTTGGATATGTAATAAAAACAATCCGTAATATTGTTAGAAATCAATTAAAAAGATTACAAAAGACTGGCAAAACGGCAGGAAATATATATTTTCTAAAAGACAATTAATTTATGGAGCGGAATTTTTGGATAAAATAATACAACAGGCGGGTGCAATTCCCTTTGTTTTCGACAAGGCGCTGATAAAAATCATGCTCATCTCCTCCAAGGCGTTCCCGGACCGCCGGGTGCTGCCTAAAGGCCATATCGAAGCGGGGCATTCCCCGCAGGATACTGCCGCCCGCGAAGCCTTTGAGGAAGCTGGAATTCATGGCGTTATCTCGAAGACTCCTGCCGGGGCCTACGATTATCACAAGTTCGGCCGCGACTACCATGTTCAGGTATATATGCTGAAAATAACCGAAATTCTGGACAACTGGCCGGAACAGGCATCCAGAAAGCGCTGGCTGCTGCCGCTGGAGGATGCTTTAAAATCCCTGAGCGATGCCAATGTCAGAGAAATAGTCAAAGCTGCCGCTTTAAATGCTAAAGTTGTATTCCAGTAACCTGAAAGTATGTTAAACAACGCGAATTTTGCGTTTTTTCATTTTGGCTGATTCCGTTTAATGGGGTTTGAATGGCAATGGACGCTGAAAAAAATACTCGGGAAGTCAGATTTATCCTTGCTCCGGCAAGAACGAATATTGCCGGCATGTTAGCGGTAATCGCCGCCGGTTTCACCGTCAATAAAGCATGTGAAGAATGTGAACAGCAGACCGTTTTTGACGCATATGACCAGCGGCTTCTGAATAAGAACTTCACTCTGGTAAAATGCGGACGCATTTATAATTTGATCAGCCTGGCCGATGATTCGCTTCAGTCATCAATGGTCTGGGACAAAAAGCGGGACTTAAAGTATCGGAGAGATATTCTAAAAACTGAATTAAGCAAAAAATTGTCGCGCATACTTGGCAACCGGGCACTTGTTCCGCTGTTTTCGCTGAATCTCCGCACCAGCAGCTTTACCCTGGAATCAAATGCAAAACAGACTGTGTCTTTAACTTTTCTGGAATATTCGCTGCCGGAGAAGACCTCTGTTGCGCTGCCTGCAATGATCTGCCTGCAATCATCCCGGCTTAATAAAAAACAATTAAAGGCAATGTGTTCATCTATTCCGCCGGAAGCCTTGCAGAAGGGCGGCGGCATGTGGCGGACTTTAATTGACACGGCGTTGAAAGCTGCCGGCATTCAGGCTGTTCCAGATGAAACCGCATATCTGAAATTTACACCGGATGCAACCATAAAATCGGCAACTGTCTCCATCCTGAAATTGCAGTTGGACAGTCTGCGCTATAACGAAAAAGGCATCATCGCCGACATAGATTCCGAATGCCTGCACGATTTTCGGGTAGCCCTGCGAAAAATGCGCGTGGCGCTGAGCGAACTGAAAGAGGTCTTCCCGGAAGACAGGATCGCGCCTTTCATGCATGAATTTGATGAATTAGGCACAATCACCAACCAGCTTCGTGATCACGACGTATTTATGGAACAGAAAGAACATCTTTTAAAAATATTATCGCCTGCCATGCGCCCGGCACTGCTCAATTTTTTCAAAACCATGCAACGGCGGCGGCGACGGCAATTTCTTGCGCTGATTGCGATTATAAGCTCAAGTAAATACTTATCCATGATAACCGCATGGGAGAAATTCCTGAATGGCGCGGATAAACTTCCGGCAACTGAAAAATCCGAAAATTCTGTCCTGCCGGGCGTTGCCGGAATCATTCTGAAAAGACTGGGCAGGGTAATTGACAAGGGGCTTGCCGTTAAAACCAGTTCACCGGATTCAGTTGTGCATAAAGTACGGATTCAATGCAAGAAACTGCGCTATCTGCTGGATTTCTTTTATTCAGTGCTTCCGGACGGCAAAACCGGACGGGTAATCAGGGATTTGAAAAGAATACAAACCTTGCTTGGTGATTTTAACGACTTTTCTGTTCAAATCAGAAACATGGAAATCCGGCTGCATAAACTGACTTCCGGAAAGACTGCAATAGAGAACGCTGCCGCATTTGGCGCAATTATCGCCGCCCTGTCAAAAGAGAAAGCGGAAACCCGTGCCCGGTTCCAGAAAGCGTTCACCAAATTCAGCAGCCGGGAAACAATGAACCCGCTGGAATCTTTTCTGACTAAAAATCAGCTTTAATGCAAGCATAACCATGACATCTTCGCCAAATTTCATCATTGAGCGTTAATTTTCTTCCGGCTTTCTCCTGTAGCGTATTAGAAAAATTGTTGAGGCGGTAGTAATATGTAAGTCTGTATTTGTAACAAATCCGGGATTTTACAGTGATGAGCAATGTATTTAAGTTGAAATGCGGGAAATGCAGCCGGAAATATGATGCCGACAGCATAATCCCCGGCAGTATGCCGGAATGTGAATGCGGCGGAACGCTTCAGGCCGCCGGGCAGCTTGTCCTTTGCTGCGATGCCTGCAACACGGAAAGCGATCCGGTTGCCGTCTCATTGAAAAATCCGGTGCTTTGCCCGTCGTGCGGTTTACCGCTGGCCCCCATCCGGCAGGTGTTGCCTGATATTCCGGACGCATCCGCAAAAACACCGGATAAAACAATCGGGCTGGCCATTGAGCGTAAAAATCAAACTGACAATGCTGTTCAAAATAACTTATTGAAGATACCGCAATCCGCAAGAGCCGCATCGCCCGAAGATAAAACCGTTATTTTGACCAATTCCTCCATCGAGGAATTTAGCAAACACTCCGCCGCCAAAAGCGGGGGAGGGAAAAATTCCATTTTCGGCAAATATCAGATATTGAATGAAATTGCCCGCGGCGGCATGGGCATCGTTTATAAGATTTACGATCCCAACCTGAAGCGGGAACTGGCGCTAAAATTGATGATTCAGGGTGAAGGCGCCACTGAAATGGCAATCAAGCGCTTTTTGCTGGAAGCCAGGGCCGCCGCCAACTTGAAGCACCCCAATATCATTGCAGTGCATGAAATGGGCGAACTTGACGGCCAATTTTATTTCACCATGGATTTTATTGACGGAAACTCTTTTCAGGATATTTTTCAGTCTTCTCAGAAAATGCCGGAAAAAGTGTTTATCCAGCACATGGCCGCTGTCTGCTCCGCCTTGCAGGCGGCGCATGACCGGGGGATCATTCACCGCGATCTGAAGCCGGCGAACATAATGCTGGAAAAACAGACCGGCCGTGTCGTGCTGATGGACTTCGGGCTGGCCAAGGAC
>CAIJKT010000679.1 GCA_903821255.1 uncultured Lentisphaeria bacterium
AGCCCTTGGATCTTCCTGTGAATTTGTCATTGATGATTCTTGCTGAAGTTACCTGACCGAAAGCGCCAAACGCTTCTTCCAATTCGCCTTCACTCAATGTATAAGGCAGATTCCCGACATAGATATTCATTTTTTCTTAACCCCTCACTACTTGTGACTCTAGTTCTGTTTAAAACGTTTTTTACTGTCCCCTGTTAGTAGACTTTTGCCAATCCTTACTTTAACGTTTCCTGATTTTTACCTCAACTGCGATAAATTCAACAGGCAGTCATGGGGACAACACAACGCTGTGACGGCCGTAAATCATCCTGCAGTTCTGTCATAACTCCTATACTTTTGAAGTTATTATCAATCATTTACAAAAAATGTTGAATAAGATTAGCATAGCAAAAAAAAATGTCAAATTCAATGGCTGAACCAACTTTTTTCAAAAATATTTACGTTTTTCTGCGTTTCACGGTAAATATTATGCTAAATTCAGTCAATTACTATAAATTTGCGGCAGAATTTGTATCGCCAAATATATTGAAAAGCGTTGTATTGACCGGTTCATCCTGTTTTATTTCCGGAATAAATCCCGGCAGTTCGGCAGGAGGCGGCAATTTGTTATCCAGCATGCTTAACATGACATCATGCAGTTTCTTCAGATACAGATTGCCAAGGTGTCCGCCGTATTCAAAAAATACAATTCTGTCGGCAAAGGTATTTCTCAGCCATGTCCGGTCGGCATCGCTTTCCAGGAAGTCATTCAGGGAATGAATCACCCTGACTTTTGAGTTATCTGCAAGTTGCGGTCCGATTGCAGTCAGGCTGGATTGACGGTTCAACTCGTCCGGCGTGACCTGGCGCTGCCACTTTTCAGAATAGTATTTTACCGCGAATGTATTCAAATACCTGTTGAATGAATAGTCAACCAGTTCATGGTACAATGCCGTGCGGTTGCCCCAACTGTAAGGTGTTGTCAGGACACCCAGATTCTGGCGGTGATGAATCGAAACAATTATCTCATCAAGAGTCCGTTTGAAGCTGTATCCGACCAATACCCTGGCTTCGCTCTCATTCAGACTGATCCGATAGAGATTTTCAGCAGGGGGGGCATTTTTGTCTTTGACCGCGGTGTTGCCAGGAGAAACGCTGTCGGTATAATCTTCCCACGGATATTTACGCTTGATCAGCATCATAAACTTGCCGGCCGCATTCATCATTTGCTCAAACTGCTGCTGGTCATTGCCCCATTGGTGCATAGTATCATAATATTTGTCAAGCTCGTTTAAGCCGTATTTCAAGTTAACCGGCGGATTAATGGCCACATAACGATCCATGCCCAGCTTGTCTCCTGATGTTTCCATTTGAGCGATAAATAGGGTGTGCAGCGCCCCCATAGACAGCCCGACCATCACTTTCCGCTCCGGTTTCAATCCTTTATTCACCGTCAGGTCTTCCAGTATTTTGCAGGCGGCGTCCCGGATGTCAGCGGCATCAACCGGGGTATAGCCCGGCACCAGTACAGAGGAGGCTGATTCCATGAACTCCCAGTTCAGACCGCTGCTCATGGCTACTACTGAATAGCCGCGGTTAAACAGGACTTCCGCCATCGCTCCGGCGGTAGTGCTGGTGCAATGACCGCCTAAGCCCGGGATGACAATTGCCAGCGGAGCATCTTTTTTATCCTGATACCATACTTTATAATCCATTGCCGGTTTGTCGGCATACATCTTTACAGAACGGACTGAACCCTGATTCGGGAAGTCGCTGTTCCACCATGACAGGTCAACCCATAATGAAACTTCGTCCTTCTGCATATTGAACATTACCATTCTGAGTGTATCGATTGCGGCACCCTGCGAGTCGTAATTGTTCAGTCTGATGATATCATCGCCGAATTCAACCGGCAGCGGAGAAGCTTCCGGCTTGACCTGTGTTTGTTGCGTTGGGGAAGCGGCAGGGGCCGCGTCTTTTGTTGCCGTCTGCATGGGTGCAGTTTCAGCCCTTGGTCCCTGCCTGGAAACCGGACTCCAGTCTGTCAATGTCAATTCCCGTTTGATGCCGCCTAAATCTTTAAATAGTTGATATGGATCGCAATTGGCCAGTGACATGCGCTCATAATCAGCATATTGCCTGGTTCCGAGATTCAAATAGGTAAACGTCTGGCCGAAATAAATATACGACTTGGGGTCGAACGCATAGTCGAAAATTTTGCCGACGCCATCGCGGACATTTGCCGGACCGGCGCCGGGCAGGAATAAATAACATCCGCTCCCGATGCCCCAGCAATAGAACGCTTTGCCGAAGTCATCGTCCTGACGCCGCAATCCGAACCACGGGTCCGCAACTTCAAAGAATCCTGCCACACCGAGGGTCGTGTTGGAGAGG
>CAIJKT010000680.1 GCA_903821255.1 uncultured Lentisphaeria bacterium
GATGCCTTCTGGTGCTCGATGCCGTCATCTTTCAATGTCAGCCGCTGATAAGGATCGGCCATCGCCCGGACGATTTTTTCCGGACGGTCGTTCTTTTGCGCCAGCACTTCCAGCATTTTGAAAAACACGGTCAGAAATTTCTGGTCGGACAGCCGGTTGTCTTCAGTATCCTGGTCTTTGTCTTTATCTTTGTCGCCGCGGTTGAGCTTCTGAATCTCTTTCAATACCTTTTCCACCATTGGCGTATAGACATCATCCTGCTTGTCTTTATCCGGTTTCCTGTCTTTATTGTCTTTGTCGGTCACCGGTTTGATGCCGTCCGACTTGATCTGTATCGGCATGGCGTCGCCGATCATGCCGTTGGGATTGATGGCAATGCGGTCGGCCGCCAGCGCAATAATCATGCCGGCGGAAATGCCCTGCGGGTTAAGATATGCCACCGTCGGCACTTTCGACTTCAGCAGCATGGACACATACTCCAGCGCCACGTCAATCCGGCCGCCGGGAGTATCCATTTCGAAAATCACCGCTTTAACTTTATTTTTTTCCGCCTTTCTCAGGATTTTTTTCAGGAAAAGCATATCCTGCGAGGAGATTTCCCTGAAATCGCTGAACTGCGGCACAAAATATACAGTCCCCTCGGCAGGCTCCGCGGTAAAAAGCGTTTTCTGCGGGGCGGCGGACAACAGCACGGAGCAGCAGCAAACCGCCAAGCCCAGGGTGAAAGTGATCAAATGCTTAATTCTACTCATCACGGTTTATCTCCATTGTAAAAATTATCTTGTAAGCGCGGAAAGCTGGTTTTTAATCAGCAGCACTTCGCGCACCGTTCCGGCCCGTTCCGGAGTTATCTCTTCCATCCGGATAAATTCATTAATCAAACGCTGCTCCGCCGAGCGCAGCATTCCGTCACACATCGCCAGTTCGTAGAGATTGGCCAGAAAACACAATTTCTGCTGTTCGTCCAGTTCAATTTTATCCAGTATCTCGTTGAAGCTGTAACGCCGGAAACAGCGTTCCGCGCGGTCAAGCAGTTCCCGGTCGTCCTGGCAGACTCCTTCAATCAGCCGCAGTTCCGCTGCCGCGACGTCATTGTCGCAGGCGGCAATATGTTTCATGCACGCCGCCAGCGCGGTCAGCGGGTCCGGCGGCGAATCATCCGCGGTTTCTGCCGGCACAGCCGCCGTCGCGGCTCCGTCGTCGAGGCCGAACTGTTTAAGCAGATTTGAACAGGATTCCGCTTCCAGCGAGGAAAGTTTCATTTTCAGCTTGCCGTCGGACAGGCTTAATTCCAGCGTGCCGCTGAATTTTTCCTGACGCAGCGAAAATTCGGGAGCATCCTCCGCATAATCCACCTTGCGGCTGATAAAATCCTTATCGCCGAAAGATTTGCCGAACAGGAAAAGCATATCCGCATAGACCGCCACATAGCTTTCGCCGGGCTCGCCGCTGAAACCGCCGCTGCCGCGGATGACACAAAGCGCAGACTCGCCGGGCTTCGCCGAAGCCAGAAAGCTTTTAATCTTTTCAGGAAGAAACGCGTAATCCATTTACTGAAATTTCCTTTCTGCGAGAAACATCATAATCCGCGAACACTAATTTATGCAATCACTTCAACAATATCCCGGAAATGTTTTTTTTCAAATAACCGGAAGGGTTTTTACGGCATCCGGCAATTTTATGATTTCATGACGAAAAAGACCGGGGGCGGCGGATTTTTCCAGTATTCTGTCAAAAATCTTGCTTTTCAAATTTTGATTTACAGTCACCGGCTTTATATTTAAGGGCGGCATATTAAAATATTAAATTTTGAAAGGCAGGATATGGAAGAAGCTTATAAATACAAACGGGTGTTGATCAAATTGAGCGGGGAAGCACTTAAAGGCGACAGCCCGACCGGCTTTTCCGGTCCCGCGGTGACCAGGATCGTGGAACTGATTAAAAGCGTGATCGACAACGGGATTGAAGTGGCGCTGGTGATCGGGGCCGGCAATCTGTGGCGCGGTGTTAACGGCTCGAACCGCGGCATGGACCGCGTGAGCGCCGATTATATGGGCATGCTGGCGACGGTGATGAACGCGTTGTGCGTGAAAGACGCATTTGACGCGGCCGGAATCGGCGCGGAAGTGCAGACATCAATCCCGATGGAGCCGGTCGCCCCCCGGTACAACCGCGCCGCCGCGCTCGCCGCGCTGGAATCCGGCAAAGTGGTGATTTTCGCCGGCGGCACCGGCAGCCCGTTTTTCACCACCGACACGACGGCGGTGCTCCGGGCGCTGGAAACTGATTGCGAAGCAGTGCTGAAAGCAACCAAAGTTGACGGCATTTACACTGCGGACCCGATGAAAGACCCGGACGCGGTCAGGTACGAAGAGATTACCTATGAGGAAGCGTTAAGCAAGCAGTTGAAGATTATGGATTCGACGGCTTTCGCGATGTGCAGTGACAACAACCTGCCGATTATCGTGTTCAATTTTTCCGATCCGGAGAATCTGGATAAAGTATTGCAGGGCGATACCAGCATAGCAACGATAGTCGGACGCTGACCGCCAATAATAATTTAAGGACAAAACCCTGTGATGAAAATTCATCCGACCGCAGCAATATCACCGGAAGCGAAAATCGGGCAGAATGTCGAGATCGGTCCGTTCAGCGTGATCGAGGATCATGTGGAGATCGGCGACAACTGCTATATTGACGCTCACGTCAAAGTTGCCCGCTACACTAAAGTCGGCCCCGGCTGCCGCTTTTACTACGGTGCGCTGATCGGCGAGGAACCGCAGGACCACCGTTTTAAACCGGGCGTGGTCTCCTGTACGGAGATCGGGGCGGAAACGGTCATCCGGGAATATGTGACAATCCACCGTTCGCCGTTTGAAAACCAGAAGACGGTTGTCGGCAGCCACACGCTGCTGATGGCGTTTGTCCACGTCGGCCATGACGCCTGCATCGGCAATCACGTCACGGTGGCAAACCATACCGCGATTTCCGGGCATGTGCATATTGACGACGGCGCGGTGCTGAGCGGTTATGTGCTGATTCATCAGTTCTGCCGGATCGGCAGCCTGGCCATGGTCGGCGGCAGGACGATCATCACTCAGGATATTCCGCCGTACTGCATGCTGGCGGAAAACAACTGTATCTGCGGCCCGAACACCGTCGGCCTGCGCCGGGCGGGGCTGCCGCCGGAACGCCGCGCGGCGATCCGCCGTGCAATTAAAATCTATTTTTTCCGCGGCTTGAACTCAAAGAACGCCTTTGCGGAAATCGCCAGACAGGAAACCACGCCGGAAGTGTCGCAGTTCGTCGAATTTATCCAGGGAACTTCAAGGGGCATTATGAACGGCGATCCGAATATGGTCTTCCAGAAAGACGCCGCGGAAAATCCTGAAGACATCTGACCAATCTATACTGCCAGCGGCAGCCGGATGGTGAAACTGCTGCCTTTGCCGACAGTGCTCTGCACTTCCGCTGAACCCTTGTGCAACTGGGCGATGTGTTTGACAATCGCCAGCCCCAGTCCGGTTCCGCCAAGTTTTCTGCTGCGCGCCTTGTCCACCCGGTAAAAGCGCTCAAACAGTCTGGGCAGATGCTCCTGGGCGATCCCGCAGCCGTCATCGGCCACGTTGATGAGAACATCCCTGCCGGAAGCGATGACGCTGACCTGGATTTTAGTTCCGGACAGATTGTATTTGATCGCATTGTCAATCAGGTTTAAAATCGCCTGTTCAAGCAACTGGGCATCGCCTTTGACTTTGAAATCACCTACCGGCTCCGCCAGTTTCAACGAAATATTTTTTGAATTTGCGCGCTCTTTGCAGAGTTCGACCGCCCCGGTCACCGGTCCGGCAATTTTAATCAATCCGAAATCCATTTCCTCACTGCTGGTTTTGCGCTCCAGTTCGGACAGGCTGAGAATGTCCCTGACCAGGGCGTTCAGCCGGTCGGAGTGGCGGGAGATGATGTCCATGAATTTGGCGGCGCTTTCCGGTTCGTTGATCGCGCCTTCCTGCAACGTTTCGACCGCCCCTTTCAGCGCGGTAAGCGGGGTTTTAATTTCATGCGAGACATCCGCGATAAAGTCCCGACGGAAATTTTCGAGTTTTTTGATCCGGGTGAAATCCGAAAGCACAATCAGCACGGCGCTGATATTGTCGCCGTCCATCCGGATGACGGTCCCCTTGATCCGGATATGGCGCTCCATCGTGCCGTAAAACGTAAATTCGCTTTCAATCGGTTTTCTTTCCCTGATAATCTGTTCGAGAAACGCATGCAGTTCGGTATTCCTGACCACGCCGTAGAACGACAGCCCGACCGCGTCGGCGGGCAGATCGAAAATTTTGTATGCAGCCGGATTGATGTCCAGGATAATTCCTTTCAGGTCAACCGCAATCACCCCTTCGGTCATGCTGGCGAACATGGCGTCGCGCTCATTTTTCTCGCTGGTGATCTGGGCGATGCGGGATTTTAGCTGCTCCGCCATGTCGTTCATGGACAGCGCCAGTTCCCGGATGGAACCGGCCGCCGGGATCGGCAGTTTAACGTTCAGATTGCCGGCGGCGATCCGGGCGGCGCTTATGCGCATCTGCTCAATCGGCCGCGCCAGACGGCGCACAATGATGATGCTGAACACGGCAACAAATCCGGTTACGAGGATGAACGCCAGCGTGATCTGCCGCTCGGCGGCGGCAATTGCTTCGTCCACCGATTTAAAGGAAACGGCGATGCGCAGCACATAATTTTTCCCGTTTTCGCCCGCGATGGGAACGGCGGCGTAAATCAGACGCTGACTCAGCGTGGTGCTGTAGCGGGTGACAACGGCAGGGGTTCCGCTCATTGCCTGAATTACTTCCGGCCTTCTGGCGTGGTTGGCCATATTGTCGGCGTCATTGGAGGAATCATGCAGGACTTTGCCGTCCGGGTCAATAATGGTAATCCGGGTGCTGCTCTCTTTGGAAACAGTATCGCAGAACTCGTTCAAAAGCGCATGGTTCTTGTCCGCGAGAAGTCTTTTCATCTCATATGACAGGAATTTTGTCCTGACCAGCAAGCCGTCCTGCACCCGGTCAAGATAGACTTTCTCAATGCAGTCTGACTGATACCAGATAACCCCCAGCAGAAGGCATGCAACAGTAATGGCGATTACCGGTAAAAAACGAAACAGGTCATTCTTCATTAAATATGTTTCCGATTCATTTAAAAATCCTCATTGAAACGGTAGCCGACGCCCCTGACAGTTTCAATGGCGCTGCCGGCATTGCCGAGTTTTTTTCTCAATCCGACAATTTGAACGTCAATCGACCTTTCAGTCACCGGATAATCATCGCCTTTCACGGAATTGACGATCTGGTTCCTGGTATACACCCAGCCGGGCCGCCGCGCCAGCATATAAAGGATCTCAAATTCGGAAAAAGTCAAGATCAGCGCTTTTCCGGAGAGCGTCGCTTCCCGTTTGCCGCGGTTGATCAGCAGCACGCCGCGCTTGATGATGTCGCGGACTTCGTCGTCGCTGTTGTCGCGGCAGCGGCGGAGCACGGATTTGATCCTGGCAACCAGCACTTTGGGACTGAACGGTTTTGTAACGTAATCGTCGGCGCCCATTTCCAGGCCGATGATGATATCGGTCTCTTCGCTTTTCGCGGTAAGCATGACAATCGGAATTTTGGCGGTGTCGGCGTTGTTTTTCAGGTTGCGGCAGACGGAAAGCCCGTCCATGCCCGGCAGCATCAGGTCCAGCAGCACGACATCAGGGGCGAACGTCGAGACCATTTTCAGCCCTTCTTCGCCGGAATCCGCGATTTTCAGATTGTCATAGCCTTCTTTTTTCAGATTATATGTAATCAGTTCCTGAATGTCCTCTTCATCTTCGATGATCAGAATTTTCTCTTTTGCCATTTTATTTTTCCATGCATAATTATTTATCTTCTGTAAGCTAATATAATCTTATATTCTTAGAAACAGGTAAAGCAATTGTTAGAAAAACATTAAA
>CAIJKT010000681.1 GCA_903821255.1 uncultured Lentisphaeria bacterium
CGGCAAAATAAAACCCGTGCAGGGGTACTACTATATGCTGGGCAACGGCATTAATATGGCATTCTATTTCGGACGCTTCCTGGAAGATTCCCGCAATGATATCGCCATCGTGCATTCTCTGTCAGATATTCAGACCTTGTGGTACTGGCATAAAAAGGAAATGGCTAAAGGCGAGCCGCTCGCACATCCCTCGATTCTCGGCCTGCAAGTTTGGGGGAATAATCTCGGCGTCCGGCGCATGACGGTGGAATCCAGTCCGGTTCCAACTCTTGCCATTGGCGAGACGCAGGTGCCATCCGTGTATTTCTTCGCCTCCGAAGACGATTCGTACCGTTATCTCGTTGCGATCAATCTTGACCCGGATCACGCAGCCCGCGTGATTTGGAAAACCGCCGGCGAGGGCGGCGCAACCGTGTCCCGCCTTGCCGGAAAATCGCTCGATACGCAGAATTTCGATGACTGGGGCAAGAGCAGAAAAGCAGTTGAAATCGAAACCTCCACGTTAATGCCGGTTGACGGCGCGTATGTGCTGGAGCTTCCCGAACACAGCATGGCGGGAATAAAAGTTAAAAAATAGTCCGCCTGTGATGTTTTGCCCGCCTTCGGGCGGGCGCTGCATAAGGAATTGCCGGCAACATGTATGAAGAGGAAATAAAAGTTGAAATTAAAAACGGCATTATTAACGGCGCCGTGATCAATGCCGGGACTGTCCGGAAAACGATTGTTGAAGAAGCGTGGGGATACGCAGATATAGATACCAGGACGAAAATGCGGACAGATACAATTATCGACCTCGCCAGCGTTACTAAAGCGCTTGCGACAAGCACGGCGCTTGTAATCTGCCGCAATGAAGGACTCATTGATTTTGACGAACCATTTGCAACTTATTTGCCGGAATATAAAGCATTACTCAAGGCACCGGTTACGGTGCGCGATTTGGCGATGCATATTTCCGGCTTCGGACAATACAGCAGCTACGATGCGGATACCGGCGGAGAAATAAGGAGAAAATTACTTTCTGTCCCCCCTCAACATCCGCCCCGCGGGAAGTTTGAGTATTCCTGCTGGAATTTTCATTTGCTCGGAATGATTATAGAAAGCGTCTCCGGCATGACGCTTGCGGAGTTCTGCCGCGAGCGGATTTTTGAGCCGCTCAAAATGTATAACACTTCTTTAGGAAAACCCGTGACTGCGGAATCTGCGCTTCTCGCCAAAACCTGCGGTACCGGAAAACCTGGACAGATATCCGATTTCATTGCCTTCAGACTCTACCGCGATGGCTTTACTGCCGGCAACGCAGGGGCATTTTCATCTGCGCCGGACCTGGCAAAGTTCTGCAGATGCCTGCTTCGGGCCGGCGAATATGCTTTCGGGAAACGTTTGTTTTCTGACTGCGACTTTGACTCTCTAACCATGCCCCGCATGGCCGATGGCGACGTCAAACGCAGTTTTGGATGGATTGTCGCGGACGAGTTGAAACCCTCTGGATTTTCGCCCCGCACAATATATCATAGCGGCTGGAGCGGACAAACGATTTTTCTTGATCTTGACAAACAGTTTTATGCAGTGGTTTTGACTACTCGCACGTTGAACGAGTACGAGCGCGCCAGGCGGGGACGCTTCAGGATAATCGAAGAACTCGGCAACCTTTTGACACATAACGCTTGAAAAGATTTTCTCGGAAACATGAAGGATGTCAGAATAAAGGAGTAGGCGTTGCTCCGTGGAAAACCGTAAAAATGCTCCGGCGGCGAACCCGGTTATTCTCGAAGTTATAGAAAAGAGGACAGGATGCTTTTTATTGTTTAACAACATTTCAGCCAGCTTTCAACGCAGAGCCAGGATTATTTATATCATCCGAAAAACAGGATAATTTGCTTTAGACGTTGACATTTATCAAGATTGTTATTATAATATAGTATCATCAATGCTGTTATTTAATATCATCAATAATAATATGAGGTTAATATGATTCAGTCGCTGGAAAGAGCTTTTCTTGTTTTGGAAATACTGGATGACGCCGGGCCGGAAGGCATGGGCGCTCAAGCTCTGGCACGAAAAATCGACCTGAAGTTTCCTACTGTTCACAACTTCCTTAAATCGCTTTTGCAACTGGGATACGTCAGGCAGTTGGAAGAGACAGGAAAATATGCGCTTGGCAGCAAGGCGTTTAATCTTGGCTGGAAAAATGACAGTAAAAAAACACTTTACGAGACAGCTCTCCCGGTTGCGGAACAGTTGAACAGGACTTTGAATGAATCGGTCAACATAGCCTTTTATTCCAACATGACATGGTACATTCTTTTTCAGTGCCATTCTACTATGGAACTGGTTGTAAACTCGCGTCTGCCTGTAAACGACAACCTTTATATCTCAGCGACAGGCAGATGTATTCTCAGCAATCTCTCTGAGCATGAATTGCAAAAATATGTAGAGAAACAAGGTTTGCCGGGCAAAGATTGGAATGACATAAACAGCGATGAAGATCTGAAAAAGGCTCTGGAAGATATTAAAAGGCGGGGTTATGAGATTTATGATAACACAGGAACGATCGGAGTCGGGTTTCCTATCTATTCTCTGTCAAAAGGCATTGATGCCGCCATCGGCGCATATCTGCCGGAAGTGAGATTTTACGGAGAACATAAAAACAATATCATCAAAGGGCTGAAAGACGCCGCTGAAACAATACGCACTATTTGTGAAAACAGATAAGGAATAAACTAATATGCAAACCTGTCTGAATGGTATAAAAACCAAATATGAAGATGAATTGCTGAACAGGATAACGCCGTTCTGGGAAACCCATTGCGTTGATTCCGAAGATGGCGGCTGTTATTCGTTTCTTGACCGTAAAGGCGCGGTATATGACACGAACAAACATATGTGGTCTGAGTGGCGGATTGTGTATATGTTCGCAACGCTCTTCAACTCGGAATATTCCAGACCGGAATGGCTGAAAATTGCAAAGCACGGTTTTGATTTTCTGGTCAAGCACGGCAAAAAAACTGACGGCAGCTATTATTTCATTCTTAATAAAAACGGGCTGCCTGTCACTTCCGAACACCCGCCGTTTTCTATTTTCTCAGAAAGTTTCGGCGCAATCGGCGCGGCCGCGCTTTATGCCGCGACAGGCGAGGAGAAGCACCGGGCGGAAGCGATTTCCGCGTACAACATTTTCAAGAGGAATATCAGTTTCTCATTATCAGGGCAGCCGGAATTGCCGGGGCAGCCGAAGAGAAGGTCACTGGGACATCATATGATCCTTTGCAATGCGGCGTTTGTCTTGAATGAATGTTTTAACTCCTCGGAATTTGACTCTGACATAGATTCTGCAATAGATAATATTTTTACATTCTGGAATGATGATTCGGGCATGTTCTTTGAAAATACTAACTTGGATGGAAGTTTTGATTTGAACTCCTGCGATGGACGCCTTGTCAATCCGGGACATGCCCTGGAAGCAATGTGGTTTATCCTGCAATATGCCGAAAAGAAAAACGATGCCTCCTTAATTGCACGGATATGCTCCCTTACGGAAAAAACTCTGAATTACGGATGGGATGAAAAATTCGGCGGAATTTATTATTTCAAGGATGCGCAGGGGAAGCCATTGCCTGAACCCAGAACCTGTCTTAAAGTCTGGTGGGGGCAGAATGAAGCCGCAGTCGCCGCGCTTTATGCTTATAAACTTTCAGGGAAGACAATTTTTCTGGAGTGGTTCATGGAAATTGATAAATGGAGCTGGAAGAATTTTCGCGATCCCGAACACGGTGAATGGTTCGGATACGTTGACCAGAAAGGGAATGTCTGCCATACATTCAAAGCCAATGGCTGGAAAACGTTCTTTCATATTCCGCGCTACCTTCTGACCAGCATAAAACTGCTGGAATCATTCAATAAATAATAAACATCTGTCAGGATAGAATTATGAGCGAAAAACAGAAAAGAATTGCTGCCGCATTTGCACATAAAGAAAATGACAGGACGCCATTGTTTGAATTGTTCTGGCCGTTTCATCCGATTTATTGGAATATCTGCGGACAGAATGTCGGCACAAACCAGGCTATGCGCTGGAATGCTTTGGCTGAAGGCATATCAATCGAAGAGCTTATAAAGGCTGACGCTGAAGCCATTTTCAAGATGGCAAAATTTTTTGAGCTTGACATGTTGCGCGTCACTCCCAGGGAAAAACGGA
>CAIJKT010000682.1 GCA_903821255.1 uncultured Lentisphaeria bacterium
CTTAATGTTGCAAACCAACGATTCAAGACACTATTTGACAAAAATACCGCCGCAATGCTGCTGATAGATCCGGAAACCGGCGATATTATCGATGCAAACACGGCAGCATCTGCATTCTATGGCTACAGCATCCCGGCATTGTGTACGATGAACATAGACCGGATCAACACGATGCCAGCAGATAGGATCAAAATGGAGATGGAAAAAGCCTTAAATGAAAACCGGAATTTCTTTATTTTCAGGCACATGCTGGCCAGCGGAGAAGTACGAACGCTGGAAGTGCATTCGTCACCAATTGATTTTCAGGGAAGGAGAATCCTTTTCTCAATCATGTTTGACGTCACCAAAAGGGTGCAGGCGGAGGACAAAGTCAGGAAACTCAATAAATATCTGGAAGACCAGGTCAATGAGCGCACTCAAACCCTCATGAAGACCAACAAGGAACTCCTTTTTCACCTTAATGAAATTGAACAGTTCACATTTCTTGTATCACACGACCTGCAGGAACCATTGCTTACAATGAACAATTTTACACAACTTTTTCAGGAAGAATTCGCAGGGAAACTTGGAAATGACGGGGATCAGTACCTTAGGTTCATTTCCGGTTCGGCCAGCCGCATGAGTGCCATGATAAAGGGGTTGCTTGATTACTCCCTCCTTGGGAATACCAGCACTACGGCTTCGATCGACTGTGATAAAATTATCGTTAAAGTTCTTGCCGATATGGGCGCATTGATTGAAACAGCAAATGCAAGCATCGTCGTTCAGAACCTGCCCGTGGTTTTCGGCATGGAAGCGGAAATGAAACTTTTATTCCATAACCTGGTAAGCAATGCTATAAAATTTAAAAAGCCGGATGTTCGCCCGATAATACGAATTTCTGCGGAACAAAAGGAATCGGAATTCATATTCGCCATTGAAGACAATGGCGTTGGCATTGATGAACGGGCTAAAGTGAAAATTTTTATGTTATTCAGACAAATGCGCAAACGGAACGAATACGAAGGAATCGGTATCGGCCTTGCGCATTGCAAAAAAATAGTGGAAATGCATGGCGGAAAAATATGGGTTGAGAGTGAAGTGGGAAAAGGAAGTATATTTTTTTTCACCATTCCCAACAAAAATCCTCCTTTGTAGGTCAGATTAGCATATTTTGTGTTTTATTTGTCTTTACGTTGAGTTTCCATTTGCTGTATATTAACAACTTTCAAAGATTCCTGTCCAATTTCCTGAAACATAGACTATATTTGCATATTACTCTCCTTGAAACCGGGCTGAAATACAAACTATTCCCATGAATACCAAAAGATTCGCCCTTGCAAAATCATATATAGTTCTATATCAGCGCATTACCCCCCCCTGTACAACCTCACCACAAAAACGGATAAAACCAGGTCAGAATTTAATATCCTTTTCCAAATGGCCAAAGTGTTACTAAACTCTTTGACCGTTATATATTGGAGCACACCTTACCCCGGTCAGCATACTCAATATTCAACAATGGAATTTGAACGATCTCATGGCAGCCAGCCATATTCCCAGCATTCTTATTGTTGATGATATTGGCGCAAATCTCAGATTGCTTTACGACATCCTGGCACCCGAAGGGTATAATGTTCGTCCGGTGCCAGGTGGGAAATTGGCATTGCATGCAGCAGCAATAGAAAAACCAGATCTGATCCTGCTCGACATCATGATGCCGGATATGGATGGATTTGAAGTTTGCCTCCGGTTAAAGGAAAATATCGCATTAGCCGATATTCCGGTTATTTTTATCAGTGCTATGGGCGACACTGGCAGTATCGTAAAAGCCTTGGCCGCGGGCGGAGTCGAGTACATCAATAAGCCTATTCAGGCAGAAGAGGTTATCGCCAGGGTTCAAACCCATCTGAAACTTCACCGACAAAGCAAC
>CAIJKT010000683.1 GCA_903821255.1 uncultured Lentisphaeria bacterium
AGTAACAAGAGGATAAAGAAGTCATGAAGATTGAAGAAATCAAAGTCATAGTTAAATTAATGGCCGAAAACGACCTTACCGAATTCAAGATTGAAGCGGAAGAATATAATCTCTGCATCAAACGCGGTCAGGAACATAATATGGTGATTACGGCGACGCCGGCAGCGGCCCCCGCAGCACCTGCCGCCCCTGCCCCGGCCGCGGCACCCGCAGCACCTGTTGCGCCTGCGGCGCCGGAGGTGAAAGCCGTTCAGAAGACCATTGATTCTCCGATAGTCGGAACGTTCTACCGTTCCCCGTCGCCGGAAGCTAAATCTTTCTGCAACATCGGTGACAGGGTTTCTCCGGAATCCGTCGTCTGTATTATTGAAGCGATGAAAGTGATGAATGAGATCAAAGCCGAAAAAAGCGGCGTAATCAAAGAAATCCTGGTCGAGAATGCCAGTCCGGTTGAATACGGGCAGCCGCTGTTCGTTATTGAATAATTAAATATTACTCGGGGAAAACCTATGTTTGATAAGATCCTGATTGCAAACCGCGGGGAAATTGCCCTGCGTATAATTCGGGCATGCCGGGAAATGGGCATAAAGTCTGTTTTGGTCTATTCCAAAGCGGATGCCGACAGCCTGCCTGTGAGACTGGCTGACGAAGCCGTCTGCATAGGGCCTGCCGCCGCCAGTTCCAGCTATCTGCTGATTGACCGTTTGATCAGCGTGGCTGAAATCTGCGACGTGGACGCCATTCATCCCGGATACGGATTTCTGGCCGAAAACGCCCATTTCGCCGAAGTCTGCAACGACTGCAAAATAACCTTTATCGGCCCCACCCCAGCACAGATGCGGGCGATGGGCGACAAAAATGTTGCCAGGGCAACCATGATCAAGGCCGGCGTTCCGGTCACCCCCGGCAGCGACGGACTGATCGAAACCGAACAGGACGCGGTCAAGTTCGCCAGAAAACTGAAATATCCGGTGATCATCAAGGCATCGGCAGGCGGCGGCGGACGCGGCATGCGTATCGCGCACAACGATGCCAGCCTGATTCAGGGCTTCCACGCCGCGAAGACTGAAGCTGAGAACGCTTTCGGCAACGGCGACCTTTACATGGAAAAATATCTGGTCAATCCCAAACATATTGAATTCCAGATCATCGCCGATTCCCATGGCACCGTGGTGCATCTCGGCGAGCGCGACTGCAGCATCCAGCGCCGTCAGCAGAAACTGATCGAAGAATCCCCGTCCCCTTCGCTGTCCCCCAAACTCCGGGACCGCATGGGCAAAGCCGCAGTCAAAGCCGCCAAAGCGGTAAATTATACCAATGCCGGAACCATTGAGTTCCTCCTGAACGATCAGGGCGAATTCTATTTCATGGAAATGAATACCCGTATCCAGGTGGAACACCCGGTTACCGAGGAAATCACCGGATTTGACCTGATCAAAGAACAGATCCGTGTCGCCGCCGGCGAAAAACTTTCATTCAGCCAGAAAGATGTCCAGATCCACGGGCATGTGATTGAATGCCGGATCAACGCTGAAGATCCTTACAAAAACTTCACGCCGAGCCCCGGACTGGTGAGCCTGTTCATTCCGTCAGGCAGTATCGGTGTCCGCGTGGATTCCCATGTCTACAGCGGCTACCGGATTCCGCCGAACTATGACAGCATGATCGCCAAACTCATCATCAAGGGCAAAGACCGTGCGGATTGTCTGTCAAGATGCAAAAGGGCGCTGGAGGAGTTTATCATTGAAGGCGTCAAGACCACTATTCCGCTGACGCTGGCGGTAATCAATAATAAAGATTTTGCCGCCGGTAAATATGATACCGGATTCCTTGAAAGAACGATTAAGGAAGGCTTATTGTCTTCCAATCACTAATACCGATGACGGGTTTTAACAGAAGGAGAGGAAGCCATGAAGGACTTGAAAATTAAAAAAGTCAGCTCCGCACCGCAATCATGCAGCGCGGCAACCTGCGCAGGTAAAGACGGCGAACTCGGGGTGGTTAAGATTCATGAAAACGTGATTTCTTCCATTGTCCGCAAGGCAGCGCTGTCGGTTGACGGCATCTCCAGACTTGCAGGCAGTTCATTTGTGGATAACATCGCCGAAATCGTCGGCAGCCGCAAAATCAGCGACCGCGCCATCTGTATCAAACTGGATGAAGACAAGGTTGAAATTGAAGTGAAACTCAATATGAAGTTCGGCTATAAGGTTCCTGAAGTCGCGTCAGAAGTTCAAACCGCGATCATCGAGCAGGTGGAAAACACTACCGGCATGAATGTCGTCTGCGTCAATGTCGTTGTTCAGGAAATTGAAGAAGTTTCCGAACACGCCGAGAATGAAGAAGAAGACAATAAATAGTTAATGGGATATTATAATGATGGAAGCTTTCTTTAAAAGCATTTTTCAGGCAAAAGGGGCGGCGCTGGATTTTAACCGGGGCTTCCTTTCCGCGATCGCGGTAATTCTGGCAATCCTGTTTATCCTGCTGGTTCTGAGACTGATTGTCGCGTTTATTTTCCGCACCAGGCGCTGCGGCGGCGTTACGATCAACGGCGACAACGGCGATGTCTTTATTTCCAGTTCGGCGATTACGTCCCTGATCCGTTCGCTGGAGCAGGAATTCAAATTCGTGGAAATTGACAAAGTCCGTCTCTACACCCGCAGCAAACAGCAGTTTCTGAACATCCAGATTGATTTCGACGCCAGCGGCGGCGGTCTGCCTCCGTTATCCGCCGATTTGCAGGCACGGGTGCTGTCAGCGCTGAAAGATGTCTTCGGCATCGAAAGCATCACTAAAGTCCATATCACGCTGAGAAATATCACGATCAACGAGCCGCTGCCGAAAATCGAGAAGGTCGAGTTTTCAGCAGGTATGTGAAAATGGACCTGATCCTTGCTTCGAAATCCGGACGCAGAAAGCAGCTCCTCGCTGAAACGGGCGTTGAGTTCAAGGTAATTTGTGCCGAAACGGAAGAATTGTCCGCCGGTTACTGCCGCGGTATCGCCCTGCTCAACGCCATCGCCAAAGCCAATGCCGTTGCTGAAGATTATCCGCGGGCGCTTATCATCGGTGCAGATACGGTCATTGAATATGAAAACCGCGTAATCGGCAAACCGGCCGACCGGGCCGACGCGTTCGCCACCATCAAATCGCTTTCCGGCAAACCGCATTATGTCGTTACCGCAATCTGCCTCGTCAACCGCTCCCGCAATCTCGAATGTATTTTCGCGGAAAGCACCAGAGTATTTTTCCGTCCGCTCACTGATACAGTAATCAATGAATATCTCGACCAGGTGCATGTCCTCGACAAAGCCGGAGCCTATGCCATCCAGGAATACGGCGACATGATCATCGAAAAAATCGAAGGCCCCCTGGACAACGTAGTGGGCCTCCCCTGCGCCAAATTGAAAACCGCACTCGCCGCCTGCGGCTTCTCTACTCCAATCCCGCAATAATTATGCAAATGGAAACCCTGGTCAAGGTTTCCACTGCAACAAAGACTTTGTCAGCAGCGGAGCGGATGTGTTACTTTTTATTGAGCAATTCGTCGAACTGATTCTTTTGATCGTTGACGGCAAAGACGAAAGTCCCGCGATGATTGGC
>CAIJKT010000684.1 GCA_903821255.1 uncultured Lentisphaeria bacterium
GCCATAGTAAAACCAACTAAATTATGTAAAAATTTGATTTTTTTTGAAAGATTTTGCAAACAACCTATATTTTTATATTAATTTCCGGAAAACCGCAATATCGGAATCCCGATACTTGGCGGCCGCAGGGGCGCAACGCCACGGCTAATGACCGGGATGGCCGGCAAAAACACATTGCGATGAGCTTAACCCCATATTCCGCAGTTGCGCTGGCCTGGGCAAAAACCATGACGAGATGCATCGGCAAGGTTGCATTCGGCAATCAGAAGTTTATATTGAAGCGGAGTCTCTGCACTGATCTTGCAAGAAAAGTGGTGCACGTCAGGGACTGGACTAAGTTCTGTTTCAACTGAAAGCGAATAATTAAAGTTTTGAGCACCGTCAAAGATGTCACATGAAAACAAAAATAGAAGAAGCTTTCCACTGCTTTGCAGTTTGATGTTTTTTATCTTTTGCATTACTGCCGGAGCGGGAAATGCAGGGGAGGCGGACGCTTTTGCTGCCGAATATCTTGCGCGGCTGCTGATCAACGAGGTTCCGTTTCCGGGAGAAGGCGGCTACAAGAGTGTCGAGGACAGCAAGATCGCCATGACGCAGATATTATGGGTGATTGATTGCAGAAGACAACATATTCCACCGGGCTACCGTCAGGAGTATATCGCCAACGTTAAATCGTCAGATATCATCGACATAATAACTGCCGAGGGGCAGTGCGAAGGGTTTTTCCGTGATCCGCAAGGCGTTGCGGTTGTGGCTCCCCGTGTTGAGAAACGCTTCAAATATCTCTTTTTCGTGGCAGACAAGAACGGCAAACCGGGTAAATTCGCCGAGCTCCTCAAATACGGACAGGGGCTTGCCGTGGCTTATGTTGAAGGCGGCATGGAACAAGCGGACCGTTTCGCCGGAATTGAGACTATCAAGGGAATCATGGTCACCGGACGCGCCTATGCGTGGATGACTGACAAGGACTACTACCGGCCGGGGGGAAATTTTGTGTTCATTCCAGACGCGCTGAACGGCTCGTTCGGTGGAAACCGTTTCTATACACTCAAAAAAAAGGTTAATGCCAAATGAGGAAATTTACGCTGTTCTTTCTGCTGGCGCTGCTGTTGCTGCCCGCCGGTTTGCTGAAAGCCGAAGCGGCAACCCCAAAAAATGTGCCGCCAGAAGTCCTTGACAAGGCTTTTCTGTATGAAATATCAAGGCATCTTTACCGCTGGTATCTGGATGAAATAGATATCGAGAACATCTCCGAAACCAGGGACCTGGTCTTCCTGGTCCGCGTTCTTGATATGAAGCTGGATGAAGGCGACAAAAGCCAGTATGTGGAAATAATACTCCCTGCGTTCAAGCTGATCGTGAAATTAAAAAAAGCTGATTACCGGATAGATGAACTCAATGTCAATGTCAAAAGCAACGGGTTCAAGATCAACAATGTTGCCAGGTACGTAAAAGATTTCGAGATCCCGCCCGGCTGTGTCTCTCTGGCTCTTGACATCAATGAAATGAAAAGTTATCTGTTCAGGACTCGCAATAAATGCGAATTTCCTTCGCCGGAGCTTTATGAAAGGATAAAGAAGGCTTTCCGCAGGGAGTTTAACGATGTGCTGCTGAAGAGAACTCCGGCGGAAAAACTCAAAGGGGAAAGAATAACTTTCATCTCCCCGCTGTCACCGGTGGCTAACGAAGTATGGGCGTACCTGGAGCACGGCAAGTTTCTGATGCGTTGTTCATCCGATATAGACTTGACCAATCCGGATGCATGGGAGCATGAATCATTGTCTTTTAAACTTTATGATGTCCTTAACCAGACGGTGGTGTCGCTTGACGAGACCGCAGGCGCCAATTCGTTCCTGACTCGCGGTCAGGTCGGCCGCGCTCTCTTCAACTGCGTAGTCCTGGGACAGCGGATAATCGTCTTTGCCGCGGAGGCCGAAAAAGACATGCCCAAACCGGGCGGCAGGTAACTAATATGGAACATCGGGGGCAAACTTCAGCTTTGGTGCTTTCGTGGAACACTTCATTGATTTTACGCCTCTTTTTGCTCCTTTAATTTCAGCCTAAAACGACAAACTGGAATATCGTCGGAAGGATAATGTCACCAAGCATCAACGACACCCAAGCTAAAGTTTTGTACCCGGTGGTTATACTTTAGCTTTTCAACCTTATTATAGTACAAAAAAACGTAAGTATGGCTAAATAAATGTGGACATGCCGCGCACAGGAAGAGAGCCCAATATCAAGCCCGCAATCATTGGAATCTGCGGTTATACTGCAATTAGAAATCCGCGATATATAGATAAAGAATTTGCATGTAGCTACGGCAGCTAATATATTACGCCATCCAAATAGAGAGGGAAAATGTATAATTTAAGCAACTTAGGCATGAGCGGTGTAATTCAATGCGGAATTGATATCCGGTCTTTGGGCGCGAAGGCTCAAAGCATGGAGGACGCGGCCAATGCGCTAGTGCAGTACCTGTTCACCCATTTTATTGATGAACAAGGTGAAAAATCGTGTGCGCTGGTTCGCTTTTTCAAAACACACAATATGGACCAACTCCCTAAACCTCTTCAGGATTTCGCCAGTAACCAGTTACAGGAAAAGCCCGCGTCTGACTCATTTAAATGCTTAACGCTGCTGGCGACCGCCGGCGTGGAAGAGGTCTGGCAGTCCCGGGATAAATCGCAAGGGCATCAGGCGATTCCCTTGCCCAGCAAAGAGGTTGTTTCCCGGATTCCGATGATACGCAACCTGATTAAACAAATGGGGCTGGATATTGAAACTGTGATAAATCCCGACCCTGAACTGCTAATGGATCTGTCTAAAAAAACATTCAACGTTTTTTATGTGCCCGATGCGGAAAACAGCCCGTACATTCCGGCCCAGGAGAATTTTGTCAAGCCGTACGGGATCAAATCCGTACTGGGATTTGGCGGTGTTCTGCCTTCCGGCAATGTGTTTGCGGTGATAATTTTCTCCAGAACGCCGATTCATGGTGAAGTTGCAAATTTATTCAATACTTTGGCGTTAAATGTAAAGATGCTGATTCTGCCGTTTGATGATTCAGTATTTGCCTGAACAGGCAATCATGCCCGGAGGATGACTGACATGGAAGAACAAAAGAAAATAATGCTTGAATCTAAAATTCATGCGCTGGAGGAACTCCTGACGGTTTCTGAAACGTCGTTTTTAGCGGAAGCGCAGAAACTTGAACAAGCCAACAAACAACTTCATGATGAAATAAATGAACATGAACGGCTGAATAAAAAATTGCAGGAGTCGGAGGAAGAATTCCGCGCCCTCTTTGAGTCTTCGCGGGACGCGATTATGCTGCTGGACCAGAACACATTTTTTGACTGCAATAAAGCAACCATGGATCTCTTCGGTTTCTCTTCCAAAGAGCAATTTGTCTTACGGACTCCGAGCGACCTGTCCCCGCCAACCCAGCCTGACGGCGAAGATTCCTTAACGGCTGCGCTGAAACAGATAGAGAAGGCTTACCGGAATGGAACTAATTTCTTTGAATGGATTAACACGCGTCAGGATGGCGCTCCGTTTCAGGCGGAAGTATTGCTGAGTCGTCTGGAATATAAAGGTAAAACCGTACTGCAATCAACAGTCCGCGACATCACCAAACGCAAACAGGCGGAGAATGCGCTGGCTGGAGAAGAGCTCCGGCGGCGGATATTGATGGGGCAATCCCGTGACGGAATTGTAGTTCTTACCGAAGACGGCAAGGTGTTCGAAGCGAACAAGCAGTACGCCGATGCGCTGGGTTACACTGCGGCGGAGGCGCTGCAGCTTCATATTTGGGATTGGGATACGCAATGGACGCGGGAGCAACTGCTGGAGATGCTCCGGAAAGTCGATGTGACAGGCAGTCTTCTGGAAACGCAGCACCGCCGTAAAGATGGCAGTTTATATGACGTTGAGGTTAGTTCAAACGGCGCTGTGATTGAAGGCCGGAAACTGATTTTCTGCGTATGCCGCGACATTACCGAACGCAAGCGGGCGGAAGAAAAAATTCATCATATCAGCGCAATACAAAACCTCATTCTGGAAAACAGCACGCTGGGAATCGCTTTAGTTCGCAATCGTGTCTTCGAATGGGCCAATGCCCGCGTCGGGGAACTTTTAATGCTTCCTCTCGAACAAATCCAGGGGGCTCCCACCCGCGTTATTTATCCTTCCGACGAGTCTTACGAGGAGATGGGGAAAATAAGTTATCCGGTGCTTGCCAGAGGAGAACGCTCAGTCAACACCTGCCAGCTTAAGCGCGGCGATGAAAGCTTATTCTGGTGCCGTTTCATCGGCAAGGCCCTGAATCCGGCAAAAATTCATGACGGTTCAGTCTGGATGTTCGAAGACATTACCGAAGAGATGCTTGCCCGGAAGCTTGTCGAAGACTGCGCCCAGCAGCAGGGCAGAATTGAAATGGCTAACAATATGCTGCACGATATCGGCAATGCGCTTACCGGCATCAGCTCATGCATGACGGGGCCGCAACTGGAGAAAGACTGGCCTGAAATCAAATTGCTCCGGCAGTTGAGTGTCTTGTTCGCATCCGCCAGCAAGGAATTGGCCGCTCTGCTGGGAGAGGCAAAAGAAAAAGCGCTGACCGGCCTTATTGATGCGTTAACGTCCTCCTTGCAGAAACGCAATACGAATAATCTTGATTTTTGCGAAAAAATCTCCAATGCCGTAGGTCATGTCTGTGCTGTTCTCGATTTGCAGCGCTACTATCTGAAAGAAAAAAGCACCCCGCTGGCGACAGTTTTTGACCTTAAAAAAATCGTTGAAGACGCTCTGACTATTCTCTCCAGCAGTCTGCAGAAAAGAAATATTGAAGTCAAAATAAGCACGTCCGGGATAAAGACGATTGTTTGCGGCGACCAGACTCGCATTATGCGGCTGTTTTTGAACATTATAAAAAATATATATGAGGCGTTTGATGATCTTGAACCGTCGCCTGGCAGAAAGCTGGAAATAAATATTATTTCAGATATTGAAAAGCGGGAAACAGCAATTGTATTTAAAGATAATGGAATCGGCTTTTCGCCGGAAACAGGCGGAAAACTCTTTGAACGCGGCTTTACGACTAAGCGGACAGGATCAGGCATCGGGCTGCATGAATGCCTTGCAATAGTCGAATCTCACGGCGGAACAATCACGCTTGAAAGCAATGGAGAGAATGCCGGCGCATGCACGATTATAAAACTTCCGTTTCCAGGGAATCAAAAAGGATAATACGTTATGGAGAAATATTTCAACACCCGGATTCTGGTAATTGATGATGATGAAAATGTCAGAGGCTGTTTTCGCGAGATTTTGCGCTCCCGCGAGTTCGACCGGGAAGATGTGTTAAAAATGGAAGAATTTGGAGCCGCGCTTTTTGATTCCAATATTCCGCGCTCATCCCGTTATAAGCGCTCTTCCGCAACATTCAACTTCGAATATGCGGAAGCCCAGAACGGCAGGCAGGGGTACGAGGCGGTTAAAAAAGCTTTTGAAGAAGGCAGACCGTTTGCCGCGGCCTTTGTGGATATGCGCATGCCGGGATGGGACGGGCTGGAGACGGTCCAGCATCTGCGGCAGATTGACTCAAGGCTGGAAATAATTTTTGTCACGGCTTATTCCGATTACAGCATTGAGGAAATCGTCACCGCCGTGGGGACCAATGTCAGCTATCACTGCAAACCATTTTCCGTGGAGGAAATAGAGCAGATCGCGACTAAAGCCGTTTATGAATGGAATAAAACCAGAAATCTGGAAGACCTTATAAAAATTATCTCCAAAAGCCGGGGCTCCCACTGGGAGA
>CAIJKT010000685.1 GCA_903821255.1 uncultured Lentisphaeria bacterium
ATTTCTCCATTCTGATTTATGTTTTTTATGTTTTCTGCTCCTTGTTTCTGCTTTATGCCGCCCGGAGCGAAGGCCTGCTTCCGAGGCCGCTGGAGGGCACCGACCAGTTGTCAATGCTGCGGGCCGCGGTAGATATCTATCAGGGAAAAATGCCGGACCAGGGGTATATGTATTCCCCGGTATATACGCTTTTTCTGTTCGTGCTGGAGGTTATCAGCCAGGGCAATCTGGTTGTAATGCGTGCATTGCAGGCGCTTTTATGTGCGCTGATTCCGGTGGTGATCTACCGGGTCGGCATCAAGATGCGCATCGGCCGCCCGGCCGCGCAACTGGCCGCGGTTTTGTACTGTTTTTATGGCCCGGCGCTGCTGGTTTCGCTGGATTTTCTGCGGGAAGCGCCGCTGGCCCTTGGCTTCATCGTCATGACTTACTTTCTGATTTCGGCGTTTTACCGCAAATCCATCTGTAAATATATGATTGCCGGTGCGCTGGCCGGGTTGTGCATTCTCGGGCGGGAGAATTTCATTCCGGTAGTATTGACGCCGGCGGCGCTGCTGCTGCTGAAGGATGTCCGGAAATATTTCAAACTTAAATATGCCGCCGGCTATATTGCGGCAATGGCGCTGGTAGTGATGCCGGTTTTATTCTACAATTATTTCAGATTCGACCATTTTGCGATCATCCCGGGCCATGTTGACAACGTTATTGGCGCATATCACGGCGAGCAGGCCGTCAAAAGCGCGTCCTTCGCCGCGGGATCAATCCTTAAAAACATTCCGGTACAACTGGCAAATTATGTTTCCTCCTATGAAATAGCCAACAGTCTGTCGGTGTATTCGCATCGCGAGGTAATAGATTTTTTCAAAATCTTCCTGATCCCGTTCAATCTTCTGATCGCATTGGCCGTGACGGCGCTGGCATATAAATTCCGCAACAGGGCGGTATTTCTGGTAGCAGTATTGATTGCCGGATACGTGTGTTCAATGGTCTTCTTCGAAATGTTCTACCGTTTCCGGATTCCGACGGTTCCGCTGCTGTGCGTATTGGCCGGCTCCGGTATCGCATTTATCATCAGCAATTTCGAATGCAAAAATTATGTCCGCGCGGGAACCGCCATGCTGCTCACAGCAATCGTTTTTATCCCGACCTGGAAGAATTCCGATAAACTGCGCCCGGCCCATGAACGCCGCAGCACCGCGGCGGTTCTGATTCAAAGTGAAAGATATGCCGCCGCCGAAGACTACATAGATAATTTAAGAGCTCAAAACGTTCCTACCGAAGGGCTTGAGGCTTTCATGATCAAGACTGTAAACAACTCCGGAGACCCCGCAAGGGCCAGGATACTTTTTGATAAATGGATTAAGCCGGCGTTGATAAATAAACAGAATCAGGCTCAGCAGTTGCAGCGGGCCGGGCCGCTTAAATAGCCGCTTATTTGAACCACTTGGGAATGCCGAGTGAACGCAATCTGGCGATCGCCCGTTTGTGATGTTCCAGAATCCATGCCGCCGCATTATCCAGCCCCGGGTCGCGGTATGGCGTGCCGGCGGTGGATTTCAGGATGATATTCATGTCTTTCTCAGCCACAAGGCTTTCAATGATCGAAGCGTCTGTCGCCGCCGCGGTGCCGCCCCGACGGCGCCCGAAAGCATCTGTCTCGCCGGCCTGCAAGCCGCATTTAAGCATCGCGCCGCGTACCGGATAAGCGCTGGAATAAGTGACGATGCTGCCGGACGGATCAAGCAGTCTTTTCAGTTCCCGGAAAAAATCCAGCGTCCATAGCTCAGGATTGATATCCGGCGAAAAACCGTCCAG
>CAIJKT010000686.1 GCA_903821255.1 uncultured Lentisphaeria bacterium
ACCAATCAGCAGGCGCAGATCCGTACTCAGCTGGCGTCTTCGCAGCTGGCGGTCATCTCACAGGTGCTTCTGCCGAGGCAGGATAAGCAGGGCCGGGTGGCGGCATTTGAAATAATGGTGTCCACTCCGTCGATTCAGGCGCTTATCCGTGACAGTAAAACGTTCCGCATCACCTCTGAACTTCAGACCGGTGCCAAATATGGGATGAACACGCTCGATTCGCATCTCATGGATCTTTACATGAATAAGATAATTTCATATACCGAATTGATTACCGCCGCTCAGGATCCGGAGAGCATTACGGAAAAACTTCAAACCAGAAAATGACCGGGTTTGATTTTTATCCGTTTAGGGGTTCTAATATAGGGTATTTATTTTTTTGAAAAATATGCATAGAATCATTTTATAACTTACACAGGAGGAAATATGCCGCTTTTCCTATACACAGCGATGGACGCTTCCGGAAAAGAGACAAAGGGCAAAATCGACGCTCCGGCCGAAGACGCCGCCGCCGTCGAACTTAAAAAGCAGGGCCTTTTCATTACGATGATCAAGCCCGCTAAAGGAGCCCCCAAAGAAAAGCAGAAAGAAGCAGCTTCCGCTCCCGGCGCCAAGAAGAAAAAAGGTTTTGACCTGAATATTTCCATCGGCACGCCGGTCATCAAACGAAAAGACCTGACTATTTTTACCCGCCAGCTGGCGATTCTGCTGGACGCGGGGCTGCCCCTGATCCGTTCGCTCAGAACGCTTGAGAAGCAGTCTAAAAGTCCGATATTGAAACAGATTCTCGGGGCTTCCGCCGACTCGGTGGAAGGCGGCTCCACTTTCTCCGAGGCGCTGGCTCAGCATCCGAAATCTTTCGATAAACTTTACCTGAACATGATTCGCGCGGGCGAAGCGGCCGGCGCCATGGAAGTTATTCTTAACCGCCTGGCGGTATTTATGGAAAAGGCGGCCAAGATCGCCGGCAAGGTTAAGTCAGCGTTGATTTACCCGACCGTTGTTTTCTCCATCGCGATGCTGGTTACATCCGGCCTGATGATCTTCATCGTTCCTAACTTTAAAAAGATATTCGACGAACTGCTGGCCGGGGAACCGCTGCCGGAACTGACCCAGTTTGTTATGCTGATCAGCGCAATTCTGCAGAAGCAGATATGGCTGGTCGGCGTCGCCATCGCCGTGATATTTGTTACATATAAACTTACGAATAAAACCAAACTGGGCAGATACGGCATTGACTGGGTAAAATACAATATGCCGCTGTTCGGCCCGATCATTTCCAAAACCGCGATCTCCCGTTTCTCCAGAACGCTGGGCACCCTGATGTCTTCAGGCGTTCCGATCCTTAACGCGCTGAACATCATTAAGGAAACCGCCGGTAATGAAGTGGTTTCAAGCGCGGTTCAGAAGGTGCATGACGCGGTAAAAGAAGGGGAAGGCATTGCGGCGCCGCTTGGCGCGTCCGGCATTTTCCCCCAGATGGTTATAAGTATGATTGAAGTAGGCGAAGAAACCGGTAAGCTGCCGGAAATGCTTGAAAAAATCGCGGATACCTACGAAGACGAAGTAGATAACGCGGTAGGCGCGCTGACTTCGATGATTGAACCGTTGAT
>CAIJKT010000687.1 GCA_903821255.1 uncultured Lentisphaeria bacterium
CCGCATGGCGGCTCCCCGGCGCTTTCAGCGCCCGCACCACAATCGAGAACAGCAATAAAAACGTCTTGCCCGAGCGCGAGCCCCCAAACAAGAGCAGATTCCTGACCATCCCCCCGATCAGTTTCAGCGCTGTTCGCTGGTCATCCGTAAATGTAAAGCCTGTCATAAATCAAAATCCTTTTTTATCCACAAAAAAACAAAATGGCAACATTAAAAATTTTAACAATCAATTATCTATATATAGTAAATTTGTCAACCGGAACGGTGCAAATTAGTTCAAATAGCGCTAATAATACAAAAATCTATTTTGCTGCTTGGATGAGCATTCTTAAAAATCGACTATTTCCCGATTGAATCTGGCATGTGTAAAAAAAGTTAGAATATTCTTGCCAAGCCGACACTATGCCTATTGACAGGGCGTGTATCATACAGTATAATACAGTTGTATTAACAATGAGAAATGGACGGTAAGATGCTGACTATCAGCTTAAAACATGAAGAGTTATATAATCTGTTGCGGAAAGAACTGATCAAGCTGTCTCCCGGCGAAAAGTTTTTTTCGATTAGAGATATCATGAAGCGTTACGAGGTCAGCCAGTTGACTGTGGACAAGACGCTTTCCAAACTGCGTAACGAAGGTTTTTTGAAGAACTCGGCAGGAAAAGGATTATTCGCCTCGGAGCAGGTAAGCCGGTTATCCAGGAAAAATCTGCCGACCTATCTGCTGGCAGTGCCGCAATGGAAGTCTATTGATATCGATGTTCTGGAGCAAACGGTCAGGGATGTGGCGGCGTCCTATCCGAAGCAGCGGCTGCTGGTGCATAAATTTGACCCTGCCTGCGTCCTGCCGCAGAATCTGCCGCTTCAGGAGGAGAATGTGACAGGGGTCGTCATGCTGACTTCCAGCTCCAATCTTAAGTTTGAAGATCTGCAGCACATCAATAATTATCATTGCCCGCTGATTATGCTGGGCCACCATCTGGAAGACCTGAACATCGCCGGGGTCAATGCCGATGACGTGTTTGCCGGCAATCTGGCCGCCGATTATCTGGAACGGCGCGGACACCGCCATATCGCCGTTCTTCTGTCTGAACCGCACAACAATATTATCATGACCCGCGTGAAAGCAATCTGCGACTATGCTGAACTGCGGGGGGTGAAAACAGAGCTTATCGACTGCGAAGTGAAAAGTGGTGAAGTCGCCAACGAAAAAGCGTACCGCAAATTCACTGATGTACTGAATACGAAGTATTCATTTACGGCAGTCGTCGGCATCAGCGGGGATTCGATGCAGGGCGCGGTTAACGCCTGTCACAATAAGAATGTCCGCATCCCCGATGATTTGAGCATGATCGCCATCGGGGCTGAGCTTCTGACCGGAACATTTTATCCGCCAATGACAACGGTGGCGCTGAATTTCGGAAGTCAGATAAAGACCGCGTTGCTGCTGCTGGACCAGATGGTCAATAATCCCGGACAGGAAGTAAAATCGGTTTATCACCGTCCGGTCATAATCGAACGCAAATCCGTAAAAACCATATAACTGCATGAGGCAAGAAAATGAATATGAGCAGAACAAATTCTCAAAATAAAGGAGGCGATCGTATGTGCTGCATTTACTCTGGAACCGCGCAAATGGCAAGCTGGAAACAAAAGGCCGCTAAACGGCGGCAAAATTTCACACTTATTGAACTCCTGGTGGTGATAGCTATCATAGCTATCCTGGCTTCAATGCTGCTGCCGGCCCTGAGCAAAGCCAGAGAGCGGGCGAAACAGATCACCTGTACCAACAATATGAAAACTCAAGCCACCAGTGTCGCCATGTACACTAACGATTACAGCGATTTTCTGCCTTACATGGTTGCAACAGCGTACAGCGCCACCAGTGACAGTTGGAATTCGCAGGGCGGCTTTTTAATGTGGGGCTGGCCGCGCAAACTGCATCCGTACATTAAAAATCTGCGAAGCGCGTTTTGTGTCAAAGACCCGTCCTATGCTCCAAATGAGAAATATTTTAACTATACCGTCGGACGGGGCGCCGCTGTAGTGTGGAATCAGTTTGTATCTTATACATGGCGCTATCCATTGCACCACATGGCTGAAAATCCAGCCGGCCCGCAAACAATACTCAAGCTCAATATGTTGAAGTTCCCCAGCAGGCAGGCAATCATGCATGAACTCCGTACGTTCCATTCTCCGACGGTGCAACTGGTTTCCTCCGGCTTTTCGCAAACAAAATTGAGCAATAATGTTACCGTCGGCGCAGTTTATTCCGATGCTTCAGTGCGAAACTGGACAATCACCACCCGTACATCCAACGGCTGGGAAACAGCTTTTGTCAAGGGCGACACCACCGCGCAGTGGTATGATTGCCGCAGTCGTTATGATGAGTAATATTTAGTAAAAGAAAATACAATGAAAGCAAAAATTATATCGGCATTGATTGCCGGGCTGGCGTTTGCCGTGACCGCGTCGGATTACATCCGCAATAGTGATTTTTCCCGGCTGGATGATAAAGGCGTTCCGGCAGGCTGGAACTTGCGCGACACTAAAACCAAACCTGTTAACAGCTCCCGCACCGCGGACAAACCGGCTGTAACAGTTAAAGACGGCGTACTTAAGCTGGATACAGATACGGGGAAATTCGAAGTGATGTTAATTCACTTCCGGATTCCGGCGAAACAGAATACCGCTTATAATTTGAGCTATCAGGTGCGCGCAATTGGCAGTTGTTCCTACCGGGCAGTCAGCCAGTGGATGACTGCCGCCGGCGGGAGGGACGGCTGGAATGGCGTCGGCGGAGCATGGGTGGAAGGTTCCAATGAATGGAAGATCGGTAATTTGGCGATCCAGGTTCCGGCTGACGGCCGTGAATTGTACTGCTATTTTGCCGCGACCGGGCCTGGCGCAATCGAATTTAAGGATATCAAGTTCAAAACTGCCGGAGTGGATATCAGTTTGAACAATGAACTTAAGGTCTTTACGCCGGATCAAAAAGTGCATCTTGTTTTTAATAATCTGCTCAACCGTGAAAACAGAATTGAATATACGATAACCGACTTCCACGGGCAAAAGATTGCATCTGATTCAGTGACAGAAAATTCATCTGTTGAGTTGCCCGCTTTTAAACCGGGATACTATGAGATATTTGCCGGAGAAATGGATAAATCCGGCAAAAAAGTTGCTTCCAGAAAATGTACATTTGCAGTTATTCCACAAGTACCTGACGCAGTTCGCGCCAGTCCGAAAAATCAATTTGGCGCGATGGTCAACCCGCACACGGTTTATCCTTTCGACCAGAAAGAGATGGACGCCAGATTTATGAACCGCATTGGCATTCGTTATGTCCGCACACATCGCCTGAGCTGGATTCATGCGCAGAAAAGCGCAGATTCTCCGATTGACTGGAAAAATCTTGATGAAGAAGTTGCTTTGTATGAGAAATACGGCATAAAACCGGTAGCAACTACCGGCTGGCCGACTCCAGTCTGGGCATCAGACGCCGCAGGCAGCAATCTTGCCAATAAGGGCAACTTTGTGCCGAAAACCGGGTTTATGCCGCTGCACTGGAAATTTTATTCTGAAATGAGCAGGCGCTATAAAGGTAAAATCGCTTATTTTGAAATCGGCAACGAGGTTGACGCTTCCAATTTCTGGCTTGGACAGTTGAAAAATGCGCAGACAGGCGATGATAAAGCGATTTTTCAGGATTATATTGATTATTATATCGCGACAGCGAAGGCGATAAAATCAGGCGATCCATCAGCAAAAGTAGGTCCGGGAACCACCGGAGCAATGCCGGACGGACATACTTACAAACCATGGCTGGATCGTTTCCTGCAGTCCCCGGCCGCTGAATATACCGATATTTTCTGTACGCATTACAAAGCGGATTTGAATAATATTCGCGACATCATGAAGAAGCACAACAAGACCGTCCCGGTTGTAATTACTGAAATCGGCGGACTGGTTCTCACCGAAACGTATGAAACTACGCCGGAAAATTTGCGTAAACTCGGGAAATTGACTTATTCGCAATTTGTGCCGCAGCTCAACAGCGGAGGACTGGCGCTGTGCAAATTTCTGCTGCGCAGGATTCCGGAAGTGAAAGAGGGCTGGATATCCGAAATGCTTGATGCCGACTACACCATCCGCCCGGAATTCGTTGCTTACGCAACGCTCATTCGATTAACCGGGAATGCCGATTTCGAAAAAGAGTTGAATATCACCCGGAATGTTGATTCAGGCTGGCTCGAAGGGTATCGCTGCAAAGAAGGCGACAAGGTTATCAATATTATCATGCTCAATGATTCACCCGGCGGGAAAGCAACGTTCAAGACTCCGGACAAGAGCTTGAAGCTGATCGATGTAATGGGCAATGAAACAGTCATCACTCCGGTGAATGGCAAGTTTGAACTATTGATGGAAGAGAATCTGCCCGTTTTTATTGCCGGCGGACTCGTTGAAAATGAAGGCGCGGTAAAACATCCTGAGCCGCAACTGGTCAGTAGAAAATTCCTGACCTTGACCAATGGCAATTTTGAAGCTACATTAAACAATGGCAGAATCCCCGGCTGGAATACAGTTACCGATGGAATGTCCATTGCCGACGCCGTAATGAACTCTTTTGCCGTCAAACTGGATGCTGAAAACAAGGCTGAAGGAAAGTATTCGCTCTTTATGAGCAGTGAAAAGCAGACTCAGTGGTATGGTGTTTTATGTCAGTTGCCGATGAATGAAATTCCTAATCCGAAACCGGGTGAATATGTGATTTTCAATGTCACTTACAAACAAAAGGGTGAGAATATCGTTGGCACCGGCGCCGGACTGACCCTGGGATTCCGGGCTGACGACATGCGCCGCGTCTCCTTTGGCGGCGGGAATTGGGACAAGGGTACGTTTGACTGGACAGCTAAGAGTTTTATCACTAAACCTTATACTTCGTTCCATAAAGACTGTAAAAAGATCACGCTTGAGTTTTATCTTGGAATTGCGACCGGCAAGGTCTGGATTGACGATGTCAAAGTGGAAGTGGAACTCTGGCGCAAGAGCAATGCGGCGGCAAACTATATAAATTGATAAAGACATGGCAGTGAACAACCAATGGCGGGGCGGAGATGCTCGACAAAAATAATTGTTACGATGTAGTCGTGATTGGCGCCGGATCGGCAGGAAGCATTGCGGCACTGCAGGCGGGGCGGGCGGGAGCCAGAACCTTGCTGATTGAAAAAAGCAGCATGCCGGGCGGGACTTTAACGCTTTGCGGAGTTGATTTTCCCGGATTATTTCATGCCTGGGGTAAACCGGTGATTGCGGGTATCGGCTGGGAACTGGTCAGCGCTGCGGTCGCCGAAGGGCATGGAACAATGCCGGATTTCAGCCGTTATGATCTGCCGCACTGGAATTTGCAGGTGAAAGTAAATCCGGCGTTATGGGCATGTCTGCTGGATGAAGCGTTTACCGCATCCGGCGTGGATGTGCTTTATCATGCAATGCCGCTGACGGCAAGAGAATTGACCGACGGCGTCGAAATTACTGCCGCAACCAAGACGGGAGCCATTGAATATCATTGTCATACGGCGATTGACGCCACCGGCGATGCAAATCTGACCGCCATGGCCGGATACGGAATCAGGCAGGGGGCGGAGAAACAGCCGGGGACGCCGATGGCGCGCCTGGGCGGTTATGATCTGGAACACGTTAACCTGATTGAAGTTGAAGAAGCCTACCGGAAAGCCGTCGCGACCGGCGAAATGAGTTATCTTGATACCGGTATGTCCAGATCAATGGCGCATCTGCTGTCCTGTAATGGTGAAAATTGCATTCATGTTCCGGTGGCTGATGCCGTTTCCAGCATGGACGAATCGACGGTGGAACGGCTGGGACGTGCGGCCGTATTGCGAATATACCGTTTTCTCCGGCAGTTTCGCGGATTGGAAATGCTGAAAATTGAATATATGGCGCCGCAGTGCGGGATTCGCGAAACTGCGGTTATAAACGGAGAGACAACCATTACGGTTGATGATTATGTCAACGGACGCTGCTGGGATGATTCCCTCTGTCACCTCAATTTAATCCTTCAAGAAGACCTTGTGCGTTTAAACGAATTTTTTCGCTTGCGGGGACTTTAGGAAGTCCTGGCATCGTCATAAGGTCGCCACAGATCGCTACTACAAAACCATC
>CAIJKT010000688.1 GCA_903821255.1 uncultured Lentisphaeria bacterium
GCGGAGCGACATATCAAGCATGAAAAATGCCGGTCAGATGTTCTGCCCTCCCCGTGTAAATTACGGAACTGTGCCGTTTGAGCATCGGGCCGTATCCCCCTTAAAATAAATTTGCGTTCAGCCTTTTTCATTGCCGTTTTTCTTAAACGATCATTGTAAAGGCTTCGCGCAAATATAAGCTTTTGATTGCCGGATGCGGCAATTGATATTCCAGAAAATACGTCTTTTTTTTACTTATCAGAGATCTCGAAGAAGAATGCCGGACCATTTTTCAGCGCCGCCGTATCAATCGATATCAGCATTTTTCCGTTTTCGGAACTAAGCGGAATAACTTCCTCTTTTCTGCTCCCGTCCAGGCCAAGCGCCCAGATTTTTTTCGAAGCAGGAGCCTTTGTCGTAATGGCAAGCATGAGTTTTCCAGTTTCCACCAGGATCGGCAGCCTGCCGATATTGAACAGGGTTGTACGGTCTCCAGACGTCTCCAGGCCGGTATTGACCGCGTCGGTGGAATAAATCAGCAGCATCCGCCTGCTCTCCGGCAGTATCGCGCCGTCAAGAGACGCAAGGGCCACAGTAGCCGCTATCGTGGAATTCTCCACTGTCATATTCTTTAGCGCTGCTTTTTCTCCAGCCATCAGAGCAACCCCTTCCGTCCTGGGGGTGATAACCGTCAGACGTCTCTGCCTGGCATACAGGGTGATCTCGCGTGTATCGCTCTGAAGTATTCCATCGGTACCGCTGGAAATATTATCCGCCGACAGGATACCGAGTGATTTCATTCTGGCGATTACGGGATCTATCGCCTTGCCGCTGCCGCGTTCAACCACTGACGCAGCCCACTGCGAAACATCCACAGTTCCGCCACCCTCCGCCGGCAACACGACCATATCCGCTTTGCGGTAAGGCGGCACCCCCTTCGGCATAGCGCCTTCATACTGGAGACCGAAACCGGACAGGAGGGCAATCTTGCTCTGCTCGCTGTTCATGGTGCGGTTCATGTTGCCGTTGCTGAAGATGTAGCGGTCATTGATCACCATCGCGGTTGTATGGGGGGAAGGAGCCACATCCCCGCGCTGATAGAGCATGGCGGCAAGCACCTGCCCCGCCCGTGCGACGGGGTCGCGCCCGTGATAGAAACTGAGCATCGGCTGCGCCGTGCGCATGATAACCGGCTGATGCGCCAGGGTGATGGCACTGAACTGCTGGAGCGCCGCATAAGCCGGGAAGAGCAGCCCTTCTTCATGGCGGTATTTCCCCCAGAACACGCAAGCGTATTCCAGATTGAACAGCGGACGGTTGAGATAGCGTGCGTCCGAGTTAGTCCGGAAATAGCGCGCATAGGACGTCATAATGCTGTCCTGGGGCATCACCGAACCGGGGTCGGAATATTTACTGGGGTGATTGCCATAAGAATGCATGGCGACAGCCTGGTTCAGGTTGCGCAAAGCATGACTGCGGAAATAACCCATCACATCGTATTGCGTGGTAAAACCTTTAAACCCGGTTTCACGGATCGCTTTTTCATACCATCCCAGCATTTCCGTTTGCAGTTCAATCAGAAAGGTCCCGGCATCGTTGCCGCGCGGTCCGAGCTCCCAGCGCTGTTCCTGTTCAAGAAACGGCACCTGATCGAATGAAAGCACCTGAGGCAGACGCTTTTTATCCGTATTCCACGCCTTTTCCAATGCGGCAATCGTTCCATATTTCTTGTGCAGGAACTGCTGCCAGCGTTTCGTCATTTCAGGGGTGATGGATGGATCGTCTTTGAATAGTTTTGTTTCAACTGGAATATCCTGCTCATTGAAGAATGTGACGCCTACCAGCGCAGGGTCTTCGGCAAGCGTCATACCGGTGTACGGGTTCACATGCTTCATGATTTTAATCATGCCGGCTTTCCACATCTCCCGCACTGCCTGATCGAAAAATATCCTTTCTTTCCAGCGGCGCTGTTCAGACACATCCCACGGGAGTCCGCCATTTTCAAATCCGTAGTATGACATGATGTCGATAAAAGTGTAGATGCCGTTGCGTTTCAGGCTGGCAATAATATAGTCGAACCGGTCCATCGCAACCTGGTCAAACTCCGCCAGCGCTTTCGATCTGCCCATCAGAAACTGATCGATATTCTGAAAACGTACCATCGAGTAGCCCTGCCGCTTGATGAGCGCCGCCCATTGCTCGATATTGCTTTGTGTCTGTTTATCGTTCGCCCCGGCGAGCATCATTTCCGGATAATTCATCAGCCATGACGGTACCTGGTTGAAAGCAAGGAAATGCACTGCTTTATCCGGCTGTTTTTCAAAAACTATCTGCCCTTTATCGTTGCTGACCGCCCGGCCATACCGGCCCGCCTGACCGGCCCCGGACATACTGCTGAAATCAAGTGCGCTGCCTGCGACAATCTGCACATTCGACATGTCAATCGGCTTCCACTGCGCGTCTGCCTTGTACACGATCCTGGGTGGAGTCGGCAGCGGCATATTGCGCGATGAAAGCGTAGCTCCGGCAATTATCCATACCGCCTTTCCGGTCGATTGGAATTCGATGGCGGAAACCTCCGCCGGAATATCGCTGATGTCGAATTTTGAAAGATAAATCCCGACGGTGGAATTCGGGTTGACTTTTTTGACCACCACTGAGGCATTATCCAGATAACCTGGATTCCACCAGTCCATAACATCGACACCCGCAAGCACTTCGCGAGTAACGGTCTTTCCGTCGGCAAGCATGATTTTGACCGTGCCGATGCGTGAACCATTTTTTTCTGAATTATAGGTGGTTGTATGCAGCAGATATAAGAACCTGGCCGCCGGTTTCGCTGTGGTTTCGATTTTCGCGGTAAACATTCCGTTGAAGAAGGTGATGACCGCGCGGCCGCCGTTCATGGCGGGATCGGCTATTTTGAACTCCATGCCGCCAAAATTGGTCTGGCAACAATCAAAGGTGCGAAAATCATTATCCGGCCCCTGATCCGACCAGCCGCCGATGCCGTCCCCGGCTTTCTCATCGGTGAACCCCATGTTGGCCGCGGAGGAGAGATCGACGAAATGTGCGGGCAGATTCTTATATTTCCTGTCATTTTCCGTTTCCACGAACGCATTGTCCGCCATCGCCGCCGCTATATCATCATCAGCATTGGCCATTCTCGTCATCGCCCTGATGGTGACAGGAACGTCTTTTTTTACTGTAATGAGCTGGTAGGCCATGCCGCCGGTCCAGACCATGACCGCTGCCGTTCCATTGACTCCGCGTTTCTTCTTGCCGGCAAGATACCGCGGGTAGTCGCCATCCGGGGTTTTGCCGAGCACCCATGCCTGCGGCCCGCCGCCGGGTTTCGCGACCGACTCAAACTCGCCATTCCGCAGTGAACTTCCTTCAATAGTGATGTTATCGAACAGTACATCAATCCTTCGAGGCTTTTTATTCTCCAGCACATACGGACCGAGAAGCGACACATTCACCTGGCCGTCTTTGTCAGGCGTGAACCGCAGCCATGAATTTTTCCAGTTTGCGGAAGAGGATGGAAGTATAAACGTCATTATCTGTCTGCGCTTCTCCTCCGGCCCCCAGGAGCATGGCTCCAGCCTGCCGCCTTCACATGCAGCGGCGTCTGTAATGGTGATGCCATCCGCGGTTCCGTCAACGTTGATGCGGGCCATTTCCACTGGCTTCTGCGCGAAAAGGGACGATACGCACAACATGAACACAGCAATTAACGGGGAAAACTTTTGTTCCACAGCTAAACCTCCAATAAATTTATCAATTATCCGGTAAAAACAGGTCAACCACCCAAAATCGTTTCGTCCAGCGGACATTTAAGATTTGCGGCAATGGCGCGCAACTGAATATCACTCAGAGTTTGCTCAGCGCCGCTGTTTGACTCCGCCCGGCCGCGGCAGGCCATATCGCCGCCGGTCTTTTTAATTTCATCAATTAATTTCTGCATGATTTATTCTCCATTCTTAGAAGTTAAACTTGCTTGACCGCATACCCTGAATATAATTGAACTTCTTCATGTCTCAAAATCTCATCAGGTCTATAATCTGCTTCTCGATCGTTTTCAAAACTTCCCATTCTTTTGAACTCATTGCCAATGGATCATCCGAAGGCCATATCGCTATTGACAGATCTAATTTCAAATTATTCTCCCGTGCCAATTTCGCCAGCGCCGGCATATCGCCAGGCTCAGCTCTGGCAATTATCACAAATTCATTGCTCATTCCCGCCTTCAGCATATCCGGCACAGTCATCTGTCCGGCGTTGACAGCTTTGAGAAAAGGCGTCTTGCAGAGATTTTTCATAACACCCGAAAAATCACCGCAGGAGTGAACGGAAAGTCCGCCGAATTCCTCGCCTATTCTGACGAGATACGGTTTATAGAATTCATCATAGTAGTCCGGAGAAATCATGACAAGGCTGTCCGCGGAAAGCGATGCTCCGCAATTTTCGGGAACCCAGTCCCATCCGAACAGATGGGTGCCGACAAAAAGCCCGCCCAATAAATCTTTTTGTTTTTGCCAGAACATGATGAAAGCGCCGGTAACAGCATCCATGAGTCTATGAAAAAGTTCCGGATGAGTGTAAGGACTCAGAAAAAATTCTTCATAGCCAAGCAACTGTCCGCAAACATCCGCCGGTCCCTGCATGTCCGTCACATGGACCGAAATCCTTCCTTCGGTTTCATACACTAAAAATTTCTGCATCTCCAGCCACGAATCAGCGACACTTCCCTTGCGGATGGAAGCAGCGGGCAGTTTGTCAATATCCCCGATCTTCTCAATTAACCGGTCCACCGTGTAATCTTTGCCATGAACAACTTCTTTTGCGCCGAACATATTTGGAATGGTGGACTGCTTGCAGCCGGGAAAAAACGAAGGGATGAAGTCATCGTTCATCCTTCCTCGCGCGATGAACTCGTCGAGAAGCACTCTCAGCCTTTCCTCCGGAGTATGATTGTCGTCATAATAGTTTACAGTTGCCGGCGAATAAACAA
>CAIJKT010000689.1 GCA_903821255.1 uncultured Lentisphaeria bacterium
ATGGATAAGAAGATGACTATCAACCAAACTGGATGAGACTTGACCGTACCAGACATTTTTACGCCTCACTTGTCTACAGGGAGAAATGAAAGGTCATATGAATAGAGAGATGTTGACTGCAAGAACTGTGAAACAATCTGCCAACCGAGACGTTGCCATCTTTAAGAACGCGCTCAACTCTGGTAAGGGTTATTTATTTGCTAAGGCTATTGAACACGAAACGTACAATTGAACGGAGTTAGCTCAGCCCTTATTGAAGAATTTAGCAAGTCGCTCCTTGACTTCACTAAAATCACCAACGCTTGAATAACCATTGATTGTTTCAAGCCGCAAAGCATCGTCCAATGGACGACCGATAATGTCCAGGATCGTTTCCTTTGCGGATCGAATAGCTTGCTGGCTGTTTCGAAGGATCATCTTCGCATAGTTTTCGGCAACAGAAATAACCTGATCGGCAGGAACAACCTGATTGATAAGGCCAAACCGCAAGGCTTCATCTGCGAGAAGTTCCCGACCAGTAAGCGTCAGCTCCAATGCCACAGCTACTCCTGCGATTGCTACCAGGCGAACCAAACCTCCATCACCTTGGTGCAACCCCTGGCGCACCTCGAATACTCCGAATTTTGCAGAATCCGCAGCTACGCGGATGTCACAAGCTAACGCCAACTCGAACCCTCCGCCAATCGCGTGGCCGTTGATCGCTGCTATTATAGGTTTGGTAATTCTATGTTGACCGCGTGTGATGCCTCCACCGATTCCATGGGCTACGTTCCGGCGCGCGTCCAGCATGTTAGCGTGCTCCCATTTCGGTATGAATGTCTTGAGGTCGGCCCCTGCACAGAAGGCCTTGCCCGAACCGGTTAGAATGGCGACATCTACGGAAGGATCGTCATTGAAATCTCGCCAGATAGCCCAGAGCTGGTCATTCATTTCGTCGTCCAAGGCATTCATAGCGTCAGAGCGATTCAGAGTGACATAGGCAATTCGGTTTTTCTTTTCACAGATAGCTTTCGGCATTTCAACTCCTTCGGCAATCTCACCTAATAGTTTAAAATATTCGGATGAATTTGTTTATCCTAACGCCAAAATTGAGATGCACGCTGCTTTTGGCGCGTCACCCCCGAAGACGATGTTAGGCGCAATGTCACTTCCACTGGCCGCTCCAAACCCATAATATTTCCCACACCTCTGGACTGACAGATAGAGATATCTGGACTCCTGCTAACGGTGAAATAACCTGCCAGCCAACACGTGGCCCTTTTTTTAGAACGCGCTTTATTATGGCCAGGTCCGTAGGAAGGTTAGGAATATTTACACAGCAACCCGCACGGCCCGTCTTTTATTGCGGATAAAGATCCAATGCAATAAGGGAATTTTTTCTATCTCGTCGTTCAGAATAGGTTGAGGTGGGCTGGAACCAAAAGTTGCCAAGGCTGCAAAGTGATGATAATGGCAACCGAACGGTTTTTGCTGACAACCTACAACCTGCTTAATAGGAACTTTAATAAGCATCAGCAAAAGACCGGAACCTCCCACAAGGAACATAATTACCCCGGGAAATGCTGTACTCATTTTAATTTTAACTCCGGAGGCGCTGGCAGTTATCTCTATGTTTTCCTGCGCTGTAGGAAGGGTGGAACCCTTCGATGTACCCACAGAATCGAAGATCAACCAAATGCCAAGGGCAGTAATTACGAGAAAAGCCATAAGAAGCACCGTCACTATGATTCGACTGAACAAAGGTTTCATCATTGTTTCCTAGTGGATAAGTATATTGTATGATTGGTAAACAAGTAATTCCACTAACCTGTATGTCATGTCAATAATAAAGATATACAAAAAAGCAGCTCTTTTCACATGATTTTTGTACTCATCAAAATCGAGAGTCGAGTCGCCCCTGTGCTCCGTATCGGTACTCTCATCCTCATGGGTCCTCCACTTGGATTTCTCCCTTGGCATCGGAATGATAGGTTCCCACGTTCCCCACGAAAGCCAAGATCATGTTCACGCCACCTTTATGCC
>CAIJKT010000690.1 GCA_903821255.1 uncultured Lentisphaeria bacterium
GAAAATCTACTATGCGATAAAATCCAATCCGGCGGTTGAGGTGCTTGAACTGCTGAGGGACCTCGGCTCCTGTTTTGATATTGCGTCCACTTATGAACTCGACCGGATACTGGCGCTCGGCGTTTCTCCCGACCGCCTGAGCTACGGCAACACCATTAAAAAGCTTAATGATATAAAATATTTCTATGACAAGGGCGTCCGCCTGTTCGCTACCGACAGTGCAGCGGACGTGATCAATCTGTCCAAGGCGGCTCCCGGTTCAAAAGTGTTTTTCCGGATATTGACCGAAGGTTCCGATACCGCGGACTGGCCGTTGTCCAGAAAGTTCGGCTGCCATCCGGATATGGCGATTGACCTGGTCATCCAGGCCAGAAAGCTGGGGCTGGAGCCGCACGGCATCTCTTTCCATGTCGGTTCGCAGCAGCGCGATATCGGCACCTGGGACTCGGCCATCGCTAAAGTCAAATACATCTTCGACTTCCTGCTCGAGGAAGGGATCGTCCTGAAGATGATCAACCTCGGCGGCGGTTTCCCCGCCAACTATGTGGTCAAGACCAACCCGATGGAGTCCTATTCCGAAGAAATCACGCGTTATCTGCAGGAGGACTTCGGCGAAGATCTGCCGGAAATAATACTGGAGCCCGGCAGATATCTGGCCGGCGAAGCCGGGGTGCTGGTCAGCGAAGTCGTGCTGGTTTCACGCAAATCCAGGCTGAACGTCGACCGCTGGGTTTATCTCGATGTCGGCAAGTTCAACGGCCTGATCGAAACCTGGGACGAAAGCATCAAATATCCGATCTACTGTGAAAAACGCAGCAGCAACATGGGCAATGTCATCATTGCCGGGCCGACCTGCGACAGCCAGGACATTATGTACGAGAGCTATCTTTACAAAATGCCGATGAACCTGGCCGCCGGCGACCGGCTGTACTGGCTGACTACCGGCGCCTACACCTCCAGTTACTGCTCGGTGGAATTCAACGGCTTCCCGCCGCTGAAGACATACTACGTTAAATAAATTCCGTTTCGAACGGCTTCTGCCGTCCTGACATATTTTTCCAGCCCCGCCGGATTAAACTCCGGCGGGGTTATTGCTTTTTACAGTTGCTTGTTTCCGGATTTTTCCCGGATATATTAATTGATAATTAGCTGAAGGAGGAGATGAAATGAAACAGAATACGGTCAAAACTAGTGCGTGCATCTGCTGGATTACCGGATTTGTTTTGCTGCTGGCGGCGGGTTTTCTGATCGGCGCAATATTTATCCGGCCGCTGCTGATTGGCGGCGTGCTTATCCTGTTGATTTCTCTTTTATGCTACCTGCTGGCTCCTCAGTCGTTCGGAATATCGGAGGATTTGCAGTTGACGGTTAATTTCCATTCAGGCCGGAAACAATTCGGCCCGGTGGTGAAATGCTACCGGCTTGCCGATAGCGTTTGCTGCGGCATCAGATTATGCGGCAACGGCGGGCTTTTTGCGGCGACCGGGTTGTTCTGGGACCGTAAATACGGCAAATTCCGGATGTATTCCACCAGCGCCAATTATAGAGATTGCGTCATGGTGGAGACCGCTGACAAGAAGATCATTATCAGTCCGGAGCATCCCGACGCCTGGGTTTCCGACTGCGCATTGCTGAACATTCCCGGCAAACCGACCTGAGCATAACTTGATTTTATAATCAGCAATTCAGGCCGTTATTTATTATAAATCACTTCCTCGATTTTGATGTCGGGATGATGATAGCGTTTGCGGTCTGGGGAAATGTTGCCGATCTGGATGGCATGTGCCGGACACCATTGCAGACAGGCCAGGCATAATTCGCAATTGCTGCCCCACCGCGGTTTGCCGTCAGCTAATTGGACATTGGCTGTCGGGCAGACTTTGGCGCAAAGCCCGCAACTGGTGCATTTGTCATCCGCATGAAATTTCCTGGTCTCCTTAGCGATGCCTTTGAGGAAATAACGGTTGGCCAGTTCGGTCAGCCAGCAGGGGAAGTACCACGGATTTTCGATGCTTTTATTTTCTCCGGCCTGGACAATGCCGGCGATTCTTTCCAGCCGTTTTTCCGCATGGCTGACTTTCTTCTGAAACTTCTCTTCCGGTTCGGCCCCGCCGAACGGGAGATAGTTGCCGGGCATGACCAGGCCGAAACCGGCATTCAATTTAATATTTACCGCCGCCAGCGCCTTTCGGGTCTGCTTCATGGCGCTGCCGGACATTCCGGCATAGTTGCAGACGGCGAAAACATAGGAGCCGGGCGGGACTTTGAGTTTGCTGATGAAGGCCTTCACAATCTTCGGCATGCCGAATGCGTAAACCGGATAGATAATTCCGACTTTCTCTGCGGCGGAGACGATCTCCGCCTCTCCGGTATAGGCGATTCTGGTCAGCCGGGTGCTGCCCAGTTTGCCGGCCAGCGATTTGGCTAGCGCCAGTGAGTTGCCGGTGCCTGAGAAGTAAAAAATCTCATTCGGCATGATGACCTCCTGTCAGTTGTCAGCGTTTATCTTTGAAGTGAGTCACGATGTATTCGCAGCCTTCCTCCAGCGAAGGCAGTATCTTGGTGCAATACCGGACCATCCACGGGCTGCAGTCGACAAAGGAAAACGGCGAGAACGCCACCACGAATTTACCGAGATCATGGGCCGCGTAAAACACTTCCATGCTGGTGCCGATGCTGGGTTTGTTGTAATTCACCAGAATGATGTCGGCGTCCCGGACGTCCTGCAAGTCGAATTCCACGATCTCATTGGCGCTGTCAACCTGGCGGTCAACGAATTTACGGCGCATCGGGTCCAGCGTGTCAAAATTTTTGCCGAGCAGCACTTTGGCCGACTCGCGCCATTCGCGGGCGTGGCCGGCATGTTCATCCATAATCGGCCCGCTCAGATAAATAGTCTTTTTTTTCCTGATCATAACAATATTCCCCATAGTCTCAGATAATTGTTTCAACACATTAATCTGAACCATGAACCGGCTTTTTGCAAATGCTTTTCATTTCCGCGTTAAAAGTAATCTTCGGCTACGGCGGCGCTACGTTAAAGGCGCCATAACTTTCTCCATGTCTTTGGCAAATACTCTTGATTCCAGCCATTCCCGCATTTATATTCTTTGCAACTTGAAGATTGCTTTATATTTAATGTTCATTTAACTGTCTTATTTATAGGGATATACAGTTAGGCATTTCGGGTTCAAAATGTGTTCCGTGGGAACGCCCGGTGTTGCAGCAACGGATCTTGGATTCAATATTTTAAGGAGGAAACAGATCATGGGAAAAGCAACTGAATCAACTGGCGCCATTCACCCGGTCATCATGAAGGATTTTCCGCTCTCCAAAGTTTTCCATCTGTTCGAGCCGGGCCCGGTCGTGCTGGTGACGACCGCCATTAAAGGGCGCGCCAATGTCATGACGATGAGCTGGCACATGATGCTGGAATTCGAACCCCCGCTGATCGGCTGCTGCGTCAGCATTTGTAATTACAGCTTCGCGGCGCTGCGCAAAATCAGAGAATGCGTGATCGCCATCCCGACAGTCGAGATGGCAGCGAAAGTGGTCGATATCGGCAACTGTTCCGGTGAGGATGTCGATAAGTTTGAGACCTTCGGCCTGACCCCGATGCCCGCCCGGGAGGTAGCGCCGCCGCTCGTGGCCGAGTGTCTCGCCAACATCGAATGCCGGGTGGTGGATACCGGAATGGTAAACAAATACAATCTCTTCATCCTGGAAGGCGTCAAGGCCTGGACCGATCCGAAGCACAAGGAACACCGCACGATCCATGCCAACGGCGACGGCACTTTCGCGGTGGACGGCAAAATACTTAACCTCAAGAAAAGGATGGTGAAGTGGAAAGACCTTCTGTAGCCGCATCCGGTTTAAGGCGATTGGCAATTCCCCCGGGAGTGCCGGTCGCCTGA
>CAIJKT010000691.1 GCA_903821255.1 uncultured Lentisphaeria bacterium
ATGCCCCGAATTTGGTGACATTGGTCACCACGCCGGGCAGTTCCATCCCTAACGCCAGGTCGGTAATCGAATGGACGTTCTCGTCAAACGCGAACGGCTTGAATTCAGGGCGCGGATCGCGCCCGGGCCGGGCAAGTTCGCGCAGAATGTCCTGCAGCGTCGGCAGGCCGGTGATATCGCTGACATAACGGGCGAGGTCAATTTTCTCTCCCGCCGCCGCCTTTTTCATCAATTCAGGAACGGTGCAGGCATGATCTGCCGCCATGCGCTTTACCAGATCGTAACTTTCGGGATGCACCCCGCTGGAATCGAGCGGGTTCGCCGCGCCGCGGACGCGCAGAAATCCGGCACACTGTTCAAATGCTTTCGGCCCGAGTCCCTTAACCTTTTTCAGCTCCGCCCGGCTTTTGAACGCGCCGTTGACATTGCGGCAGTCAATGATATTTCCGGCTAGTTTCGGGCCGAGCCCGGAGACATAAGTCAGCAGTTCGATACTGGCGCTGTTCAGTTCCACGCCCACCGCATTGACGCAGCCGGCAACGGCATCGTCCAGCGACTGCTTCAAAGCCGCCTGATCAACATCATGCTGATATTGTCCGACCCCGATTGATTTGGGATCGATCTTGATCAATTCCGCCAGCGGGTCCTGCAGACGCCGCCCGATTGAAACCGCGCTGCGGAAAGTCAGGTCCAGATCGGGAAACTCCCGGCGCGCCACGTCGCCGGCGGAATAGATGGAGGCCCCGCTTTCGTTGACGCTGATTACCGGAACTTCCGCCGGTACCGTCTGACGGAGAAAAACCTCAGTTTCACGCCCGGCGGTGCCGTTGCCGACCGCGATTACTTCGGTCTGGAACTTCCCGCAGGCCTTGAGTATGGCGGCGGCCGCATCGCTGTTTTCAGGATAGATCACAAAATGCTCCAGCAGTTGACCCTGCGCGTCGAGCACGGCAACCTTGCAGCCGGTACGGAAGCCGGGATCCACCGCAATGACCCGCTTCTGGCCGAGCGGCGCTTCCAGCAGCAGTTGCTTCAGGTTTGAAACAAACACGGCGATGGCTTCCGCATCCGCTTTTTGTTTGAGCAGATTGACGCTTTCATTTTCCAGCGACGGCAGCAGCAGGCGGGCGTAAGCGTCTTCAAGCGCGGCTTCGAGCTGTGCGGCATAGATGAAATTGCGGTTCCTGATGATTTTCCGCGCAATGATGCGGTTCGCGTCATCCTTGTCCGGGCGCAACTGCATTGCAAGAAAGCCTTGTTCCTGCCCGCGCATTACCGCCAGCGCCCGGTGCGACGGCACCCGGCCGGCCGGTTCGCTGTAGTCGAAATAATCCCGGAATACCGCCGCCTCCGCGGCTTTGGACTTAACCACTTTGGCGGCAAACATCCCCTGCCGCTGGAAAAGCTCCCGCAGTTCTTTGCGGATATCGGCGTTCTCGCTGACATCCTCGGCAATGATATCCATGGCGCCGCTCAACGCCGCATCAGCATCAGCCACGCCTTTGCCGGGATTGACAAACTGCCTGATATCCAGATATCCGCTCTGCTGCGCCAGAATGAATTTCGCCAGCGGTTCCAGGCCTTTTTCACGGGCCATGGAGGCGCGGGTTTTGCGCTTCTGTTTATACGGCAGATAGAGGTCTTCAAGTTCATCCATGCCATAGACCGCATTGAACTTGTTTTCCAGTTCCGGCGTCAGCAGTTCGCGTTCGCGCAGCGATTCCAGGATGTTTTCGCGGCGCTTGTGCAGTTTCTGCAAGGCATCAATGCCGTCGCGCAGTTTGATCAGGACGACTTCATCCAGTCCGCCGGTGGCCTCTTTGCGGTAACGGGCGATAAACGGAACTGTCGCCCCGGATTCAAAGAATTCATGGACTTTGCGGACTCTGCCCGGATCAACCCCGGACAGCCGGGCGAGATAGAGAAAATCCTGCTCATTCATATCGAATATTTCCTGTCATATTGAAATTAATAGTCATTTAAAAACTGTTCCGCCCGGTGCGGGCATTTATCACACAGCGCCGCATAAGTGAAAGACTCCTAATTTAACCCATTAAAGCAAGTATTCAAAAAGATGTACATAACGTTAATTGACCATGATAAATATTTTGTCTCCGGAGACACTTCATAATCCGGGAGTTACGGGATTGCCAGCCGTCGTCAGAACAAACCGGGCCGTCCGCATTTTGGACATTTTAAACACAGCTTCAGCACAAAGTCTTCGAAGATGGTCCAGCATTCCGGAGACTTTAGAGACATCTTGAACAGAACCTCTTTCAATTTTCACGCCCCCCGACTCCGACACTTTGGAGTGTCGTTGAGCATATTGCGTTTTCGTAATGGGGCCTATGGGCCATTTTGGACCCCGCACTCCGACACTTTGGAGTGTCGTTGAGCATAATGTCTTTCAACTTTACAATCATTTTGGACACCTTCTACCCTGATTTTGGACAGTTC
>CAIJKT010000692.1 GCA_903821255.1 uncultured Lentisphaeria bacterium
AGGCCGTTTTGTTTCCGGAGTAAATCCGCCGATCTTTCTTGTGGATCATGGATGGTCAGTAGAAAATCAGTAATTTTATTCAATAAATATGGAGCTATGAATGTCGGCAAAACAAGTAGACAGTTCCCACTATTGGAATGAAAGTTATATCTGCAGGGAGAGATTTTTGCATTACCGGGAACAGTTCGTCGCAATGATGAGACTAAAACCTTCGTCAGTTCTTGAAATTGGACCGGGACCGGGGCTTCTGTCGAGTATGCTTAAATGCATTTGCGGGAAAGTTGTCACCCTTGATTTTGCTGAAGATTTAAATCCTGATATTGTGGCAGACATTAAGTCAATTCCGCTGGAAAACGCATCATTTGACGTAGTTTGTTCATTCCAGGTGCTGGAACACATTCCGTGGAATGAAGTGTCTGACGCCGTCAGGGAAATGGCGCGTGTTGCTAAAAAATATGTGCTGTTCAGCGTTCCGGACAATAATATGATGCGAACTCCAATAGTTTCCATCCGCTTTACGTTGTTAGAACATTCAACAGGCTATACTCTAACCAGAAAAAGCCACAATGGAGTATCAAACCCCAAAGAGCATCACTGGGAAATCGGAATTAATGGCGTGTCAGCAGAAGACCTCGAAGAGATCATCAGCAAAGCAGGGATGAGTTTGATAAACTGCTGGCTTGACGGCGTAGATCGCTATTTCCTGTGTAATGCATCCGGAGGCGTGGAAAATTCTCCGGGAAATCCACTGTAATCACATTAACAATAGTATTAGAGAGCGTAATTAATGATGACAAAAATCGGGGTTACCGGGCACCAAAGTTTCTTAGGCAGACATCTGGTTACAGCGCTGAGCCGGAGCGGCAAAGACGTTCTGCTTTTTGACGGCGATATACGCAATCCTGCCGCTGTCTCAGCTTTTGTTCAAAGCTGCAATACTATATATCATCTGGCAGGATGCAATCGCGGTGCAGATAAAGATGTCTATGGGATCAACATGATTGGCGGTGCAAATGTCGCGGCAGCAGCCGCCGCAATTGGAAACCGGCATATAATATTCCCTTCAAGCAATTATTTGTTAAGGGCTCCAAACAACCCGTATTCGATCTGTAAAAAAGCTGTTGAAGACATATTGCAACAGTTATCGAAAACTGGCAATTGCCATGTTTCCATATTCAGGCTTTCCAATACCTACGGACCTCTGGCGCTGCCTTTCCACGTTTCAGTAGTTGCCACTTTCTGCTGGTATGAAGCAAACGGCCGCGGCGGGCAAATGCCGATCGCCGGAGACGGTTCTCAAACGGTTGAATTAGTTCCGGTCAATACAGTAATTGCAAACTTTCTAGAAGCGGCCGGGAGTCATGTACCATTTTCTCTGTCAGAAGTAAGCGGAAGCAAGTTTTCCATATTAGAACTATCTGAAACGATCCGTAATCCGGACCGCCGCAAAGACTATCCCGCACTGGTTGAGACGGTTAACTTTTTCCGCAAACCGGTAAATTTACAGAAACTTCCGGCAGACGCGGTAAATACAGCCGGCGAAGATATGCTTGCCATGGAGCTTAAGCAGAACCATACTGTCCTGATGAAAGAATCAGGTGTTTCAACTTTACAGCCCGGTTATCAGCGGCATGTTTACCAATCCGTCACCGACAACTGCTGGATATGCCTGGCCAATGGTACTGCCGCGCTGG
>CAIJKT010000693.1 GCA_903821255.1 uncultured Lentisphaeria bacterium
ACATGAATATACTGATCCGGATTTCCTGCGCTGGGCATTTGAAGCAGTGCAGCACCTGCCGTAATCTGCTGGAAATGCTGAAACAGGATGACCAGTTGCTGGAGACGGTGCGCAGAAACCTTGCCCGCTTTAAAGCCGTATCAGATGAAATGCCGAAAAATAAGGCCGCACATCACACCACCTGAAAGAAATACCTGGCAGGCGGAGTTATGGCAGTTTGGAGTTTTGTCTGCTGGTATTCTCTGGCTCAGGGGCGGACTGTTTCATACAGGCAAGCTGCCCGGTCGCGCCTAAATATGCGCCGATGGCGCTGTTGACGATAGTGGCCGTCAGCCCGATTATAGACAGAACCAGGCCAACCGTTGCCAGTTTTTTGCGCTTGCCGCGCAAGCCCTGTATCCCGAAAATCAGGCCGATCAATGTAACCGGCAGTCCAAGCACCGGAAAACCCCAGACAGCCATGCCAGCCAATCCCAGAATAAAGGACGCTACCGCCACTTTTCCACCCTTGCGGGGCAGTGAGGCAGCAGTCGGGAACGTGGCACCGGCTAGAGCATGGCGAAAAGCCGCCACATCCTGAAACTGCTCCTGCGGATTTTCACTGCAAGCTTTAAGCAGGAAGAGGTTTACAGGGCGGTAACCAGGAGAAAACATGGCGGATGGCCATATCGGGAACTCATCGGCATTAAGCCCGGTCAGGGCGCAATAAATAACTTTCCCCATGGCGTACAGATCGGCATAATTGCCCGACTTGCCGTTGATTTGTACTTTAGGCACATAACCCGGAGTTCCGGCAGAACCACGAGCAACTCCGGACACCAGCCCGATATCGCTCAATTTCGGAACCCCGGCAACAAAAATAATATTCTCCGGTTTGATGTCATGGTGAGTCAGGCCGCTTTTATGCAGTACCTGAAGTCCGTCCAGCAGGGAATTGATTATCTTAAACAGCGGCTCCGGCTTCATGCTGTTTGTTCCCAGCCGGTGCCCTAATGTGTCAGGCCGGTACGTTTTACACGACTGATCCTGGTTGTCGGCCAGTTCCATCGAGTAATAAAAATACTTTTCATTTTCTTCAACATGATATATTGACAGCAAATTTGGGTGCGGTGATATTGTCTGACAATAATTCCTGATTCCCGCCAGTTCGTCCCGCCAGCGGACACTATCATCTTTTGCAATAATCTTGACGGCAACACGTTTATCAGTGAGTTTCTCTTCAGCCAGCCATACTTCCCCATACGCCCCGGAACCGCAACTCTGGAGCAGTCTGTATCCATGAAAATTGTCAAGGTCTAAAGATAAATCATTGCTCATATTCAGGTGTCTTCTCCAGATTCATAAATTTGAAAGTGATACCTGCATATAATAATATGAGGAATTGAAGTATCAAACTTTAAAATTTAAAATATAGCGGATAAATGTAATGCACTCACTTTTAATGAGTACATTACACCGTATACAGCCAGATTAACAATAGTTCTTCATCCCGGCAGCCGGAGAATAACATCCGATGCCAGCAGCTCATGAATTGCGAGGATCACTGCGCAGGCGAACAGCAATAG
>CAIJKT010000694.1 GCA_903821255.1 uncultured Lentisphaeria bacterium
AGGTGCACCCCCGTTTAAATTGCTGGCTTGTCCGGCAAATCCAAATAATGTTGCGGTATATAGATCAGTTAACGACTGGCAATTACGCCATGGAGCCACCAATTACACCTATTGCGATTTCATTGGATATGATGGTGGTTCGGACTCGGCCATCCGTTACGGCGGCGGCTATCGAGTTGACGGACGAAGGGAACAGCCGGAAAAGATTAATCTCGTTAAAAAGCCGTCAATTGCGTTGACTACCCTGGATGGATGGGGATATGATCCGTCCACATATAATTCCAGCACAAATTTTTTGGGGATGAATCTTTGGAAGCCTGTATGGCTGGATAATTGCTGGCAGATTCCGTATTCAACCTCCTGGGCGCTTTGGAAAGTACAAGCAAGGCACAGCGCAGGCACCAATGCCGCTTTTGTTGACGGGCATACAAGTAACATAAAGGCTCTTCAGCGTCCCTCGAATGAATCCTTCACCTGGTGCTGTAACGGTTTTTGAATCAGCGGCATAATCAGCCAGAATGTTTAGACACATTACATAATGATTGCGCCGAAAATAGAAACGGTAACAATCTGTTTTCAAGAGAAAGCAGATTGTTGCCTCCGACGCTTACTAATGATTTGTATCAAGAGCGTACTCTCAACAAGGGATACGTTTTTATAAAAAGTTTCATGCTGAAAAGTAATGGTAAAATCATTTTATAAGCTAAACGTAATGTAATAAATGTCTTTATTTTTTATAAAAAGACAGTCTATAGCTAAAGGGATAAAACATGCTTAGTAGATCGTTCATAAAAATCCTGGGAATCATATTGTTGTCATTGTCGAGCCCGGTGTTATTGCTAAGTGCGCCATTGCTTCTTGACGATTTCAACAAAGAACAAGTCAGTAACTGGTCCGTATGGGCCGATCCCACATCAGAAACTCCCCAATTAAAAATTGTTTCCGCTGCGGCCGAAGGAACCGGCGCTTTACAGATTACGTTCCCGCGAAGCGGAAAAGTCGCTTTAGTGGCACACCACCGGTTAAACATTCCGGAAGATTGCGAAGTGCTGTCCTTCTGGCTGAAAATAATCGAAGGGAACGCACCCTGTGTCATCCAATTGCAGGAAGATCAAAATCGTTGTCCGGAAGGCCGTGACGTCTTTGCATTTTCGCTGCCGGTACCGCCGCAGGGAGAGTGGCGGCAGTATAAGATTCCCATCAAAGACTTCAGTTATTCTTTCAGTCAATTCGGACAGGGCAACCGGCAATTGGAAATAAATAAGATTTTCACACTGGGGTTTATGTCCCAAAAGCACGATTCGCCATTTATCATACAGATTGATAAAGTCGAATTCCTGCCTGCGGACAGACAGGCGGACGCCGGTAAAGCGGCAGAAAGCAAAAATCTTCTAACGGGTGATACCAGTTTTGAAAGCGGTGCTGGTGACTGGCTGCACATTCTTTCCCCGATGCCGCCGCAAGTTGATGAAACTGATGGCGCAATCGGGCAAAAAAGTATTAAGCTGGATGCCAACATGGCCGTTTTCAATATCTGCGACAAGGAGATTTTGCAGAAAAATGTGAAATATACGTTGTCGTTTTATGCAAAGTCGACGGAAGGAGCAGGGGCTTTGAGCTGTGTCCTTTATACTAACAGATGGCAGAAACAAGGACAACAGAACGTTACCATATCGGAACAATGGCAGCGCTTTGCTTTCACCGTTACGGCATCAGCAACCAGCGGCACTCTGGTTGCATTTGAAAACCACCAGAACAGATCAGTCAAGATTGATGCGGTTCAATTGGAATGCGGTACCCAGATGACTGGTTACGAGAGTCCGGCACCTTTGCACTTGTATGCGAGTATTAATGAACCGGGCGAAATCGCTGTTCAATCAGATATCACTCCAGTAACGTTAAACATTGCCGTATTTAATCCTGGAGTAATGGTGGACTGTCAACCGCTTAATCTGCAATATACGATTTGTCAATACAATGGCAGGGTGCTCTTGAACGGGCAGGAATCATTGACGATCAAAGCAGGCCAAAGCTGGAATAAAAAAATCCCCGTCCAGGTCGGCAACCTCCCCGGCTATTATCCGGTGACAATTACATTAAAAGATCGAAATGGAAAAGTTTTAAAACAATATGAATCTCCGTTCATCGTGGCGCCTCCGTTCAGCAAAACCAGGGATCCCGGCTCGTTTTTTGGCCAGCATCCGGACATCCTTCCGCTTGAGGCATTGCACCGCATCGGAGTAAAGTGGTTGCGGTGGTGGGGGCCTTTCTGGATCAATTTTGAAACAAAACCGGGAGAATTTACCCAATATAAGCCTACGGATTTAAATCAGTACGGAATGGAATGGCTATTCTGGTTCGGGGATCTGACCAAGCCGCCTGCCTGGGCAAAGAACAACTTCGGGTTGATTTCCGAAGGAAAATATCTTTCCGGTTATTATAAGGAAGCCATTCGAACATCAGATCACCTGGTCAGCGCTTATGATTTTCAAAATGAACCTGACTTAACCATGTCATTCGATAAACAGGGAAATAAAATCCCCGCGCAGGAATCGATAAGAAGTTATGTGGA
>CAIJKT010000695.1 GCA_903821255.1 uncultured Lentisphaeria bacterium
CAGAACCAGTATCAGGAGGCGGCGAACGGGATTGAGAAATCTTTAGCCGCCGGACATTCAATGCTGAATGGCTTTCCTGCTGTGAATCACGGCATCAAAGGCTGTAGAAAGGTTGTTGAATCGCTCTCAAAACCTCTAGAAATCAGGCATGGCACTCCCGACGCCAGGCTGCTGGCGGAAATAACATTGGCCTCCGGGTTCACCTCGTTTGAAGGTGGCGGCATATCCTATAATATTCCATATGCCAAAAAAGTGCCGCTGGCTCATTCCATCGCCGCCTGGCAGTATGTTGACCGGCTGACCGGAAAATATGAAGAGGCTGGCGTTCAGATCAACAGAGAGCCTTTTGGTCCGCTTACGGGAACTCTTGTTCCGCCTTTTATAAGCCATAGCGTTGCGATTATAGAGGGTCTACTGGCTTTGGAACAGGGGGTCAAATCAATTACTCTGGGCTATGGGCAGGCGGGTAATTTAATCCAGGATGTGGCTGCGATGATATCGCTGCGGGAACTCGCAAAAGAATATTTCAACATATCCGGCTTCAATGATTATTCCCTCAGTACAGTTTTTCATCAGTGGATGGGAGGGTTCCCTGAAGACGAATCCAAAGCCTTTGCGGTAATCAGCTGGGGCGCGGCAGTGGCGGCGCTTGCCAAAGCCACAAAAGTTATTGTAAAAACTCCGCATGAAGCGATGGGAATACCCACGCGGGAAGCAAATCTGCAAGGGTTGAAATGCTCCCGCCAGGTAGTCAACATGCTTGCCGATCAGGCAATGCCTGATACGAAAGAATTGAGAGAAGAGGCGGACTTGATATGCCTGGAAGTCAGGGCGGTAATGGATACAGTTATGAGTCTGGGCAGGGGGTCTGTCGCAAGAGGCGTGGTGAGGGCTTTTGAGTCCGGCATAATTGATGTGCCGTTTTCACCGGCAATCTGCAACAGAGGCCGCTTGATGCCGGTAAGGGATTATCATGGCGCAGTAAGACTGCTTGAACACGGCGACGTGCCGATGCCGGACAATATTTATGCAGTTCACAAAGAAAAAATAAGAGAACGCGCGGTCGCGGAAAAACGCGAAGCCGGATTTCAAATGGTAATAGATGATATTTATGCAATAAGCAAAGGAAGACTGGTCGGGAGGCCCAAATGAAAATAAAAAAAGTTTTTTACTCAGCAGGTTCAACAGGATTTTATTTCGATGATCAGAAAGCGATCAAAGCCGGAGCCGGGCATGATGGTTTTACCTATAAGGGAAAACCTGTTACGAATGGCTTCAATTCAATCCGTCAGGCAGGAGAAAGTGTTTCCATAATTCTGGAACTTGAAGACGGCATATATGCCTGGGGAGATGCGGTTGCAGTTCAATATTCGGGAACCGGGGGGCGTGATCCGCTCTTTCTGGCATCGAAATATATTCCTTTCATGCAGAAACACATTTCTCCAGTGCTGGAAGGATTAAAAATAGATAATTTCAGAGAAAGCGCCGCATACATCGACAGTTTGAGATTCGACGGAGAACGGCTTCACACGGCGATTCGTTACGGTTTGAGCCAGGCGCTGCTTGACGCCAAGGCGAAAAGTCAAAACTTGCTCATGTGTGAAGTTCTCTGTGAAGAATATTCGCTGCCTGTCATAGCCGGCAGAATAGCGATTTTCGGACAAAGCGGCGATGACCGTTACAACGGCGCAGACAAGATGATTATTAAGCGGGCAGATGTATTGCCTCATGCATTGATCAACAATATTGATGAGAAGCTCGGGCGCAGAGGAGAAAAACTGCAGGAATATATCAAGTGGCTGGCAAATCGCATCAGGGAATTGAGGACATCGCCGGATTACTGTCCGACTTTGCATATCGATGTCTACGGCACAATCGGAACTATTTTTGATTACGTGCCGGACAAAATTGCTGATTACCTGGCAGAGTTGTCAAAATTCTCCGGTGAATTTCCGCTATACATAGAAGGGCCTGTTGACATGGAAGGCAAAGAACCGCAGATCGACATGTTGAAAAAAATTAAGGATGCCCTTGCCGCGATTGGTTCAAATGTCAAAATAGTTGCCGATGAATGGTGCAATACCTATGAGGATATTGTGGAATTTACCAATGCGGCATCATGTCACATGGTGCAGATTAAGACTCCTGACCTGGGAAGTATTCATAACACAATCAACAGCGTAATCTACTGCAAAAATAACAATATGGAAGCCTACCAGGGCGGAACTTGCAACGAGACCGATGTTTCTGCGAGAGCCTGTCTCCATGCCGCAATCGCTACACGTCCTGACCGTATTCTGGCAAAACCTGGAATGGGCTTTGACGAAGGTTTTGCGATCATCAAGAATGAACTTGAACGGTCTATATGCATACTGTCAACAAAATATGGTAAAAAAATATGAAAGCAAAAAAAGAATTTAAAGTGCTGTCCCCGACTGCAATCCTTGGTTATGGATTCCCGGCGGAATCGTTTCAGCGGGGAGTTGAACTGAAGCCCGATTTGATCGCGGTTGATGCCGGTTCGGTTGATCCGGGCCCTTATTATCTGGGCGCGGGAAAATCATTTACCGACCGCAATGGCGTAAAACGTGATTTGCGCTTTATCCTGAAAGCTGCGGTAAAACTCAATATTCCGGCGTTGATAGGCTCTGCCGGCGGGTCTGGCGCCAGACCGCATGTGGAATGGTGCAGAAAAATAATCGAAGAGATTGCGCAGGAAGAAAAACTATCCTTCAAAATGGGTATTATTTATTCAGATATAGATAAAAAACTCATATTGAAGTCAATTGCCGCGGGCAGGACAAGCCCGCTCGACGGTCTGCCGCCGCTGACCAGGGAAACTGTGGAAAAAGCTGAACGCATTGTTGCGCAGATGGGAGTGGAACCTTTTATAAGCGCCATGGAACAGGGCTGCCAGGTGATATTGGGCGGACGCGCTTATGATCCTTCTGTCTTCGCCGCTCCGGCAATCGTCAGAGGATATGACCCCGGACTTGCAGTTCACATGGGGAAAATTCTCGAATGCGCGGCAATCGCCGCAACTCCGGGGTCAGGCGCTGACGCCGTAATGGGAATATTGCGGGAGGATTGCTTTATACTTCGTCCCCTGAATCCCAAACGCAAATTTACGCAGGATTCCACCGCGGCGCATTCACTTTATGAAAAAGCGGATCCTAATTTTCTTCCCGGTCCCGGCGGCGTGCTGAACCTCAGCAAAGTTGTATTTGAGGAATTACCAGATGGCATGG
>CAIJKT010000696.1 GCA_903821255.1 uncultured Lentisphaeria bacterium
ATATTCATATCGCCAATCAGGCGGATCGAAAAAATCCAATCCACAATCCTACTCGTCTATGTTAAATTTTCAACCTTATAGAGTATATAATATGCCTATGTTAAAATTAAATCAAAAACGTATTGATTTTCCAGGAGAAAAATATTATATCCTTGACTTGAGGAACCCGGCGCGGTTGCTGGTGATGGAGTCAACGCCAAGCTTTTTGAATTTTGCCGCTTTTTCCGGTTCGTCAATCGTCCAGACGTGAAATTCGAATCCGGCATCATGAATTTTCCGCACAAACTCAGCATCGAGAAAATCAGCACAGCAGGAATCGACTCCATCCGCACCGGTCAGGCGCAACACTCTGATAATCTCTTCGGCGGAAGGGTTGCGGTTTTCATCATAACCGGTCAACCAGCAGGCTTTGTGTTGCGGCATCTGCTTTTTGGCTTCGGCAATGGCGGCCTGATCGAACGAGATGATTATGATCTGATTGTCCGCCAGCGCGGACTTTTTCAGGACGGGCTTCATCATGTTGACAATGGCCGGACCGCTTTTGACCTCGATAAAAACTTTCATGCCGGGTTTAACGACGTCAAGCAGTTCCCCCAGCAGCGGGATTTTTTCGCCCTGCCATCTGGCATCTTTCCAACTGCCGAAATCCAGTTTCCGCAGATCCGGCAATGACGTTTCCGCGATTTTTAAGTCAGCATTTGACACCCGTCCAGTATCCGCATCATGAATGCAGACGATTTCACCGTCTAATGTCAAATGAATATCGCATTCGATTCCGTCCGCGCCGCTTTGCGCAGCCAGGCGGAATGCGGACATGGTATTTTCAGGAGCGTCAAACGATTCTCCACGATGAGCTATCCATAACATTTTGGTTATACTCCTGTTTCAAAAGGAAATTGATATTGCTGCAGATTGAGTTCTTTTTTTAGCTGGAGCATCTGTTTCTGCAGCGCCGGATTGACCGGAACGCCTTTGCCGCAACGTTCCAGCCAGTTCAAATATTCTTTTTCGCCGGCGGTGTAAATTTTCTGTTCCCCCGGCGCAAGTCTGGAGTTGCGCAGTTGCCGCAATATTTCGCCGGAGGCTTGTTTAAATTCCGCCGGTTCGATAAACGCGGCAATATCAATGGCGATGAAGAAATGACCAAGATGATAGGGCCGCTTGGAGCCGTCGGCATTGAAGCCCAGCAGGCCTTTGAGGAATGTGCCCTGCTGCAGCGCGGCGGACAGAATTTCGACGACGGTGGCGTAGCCGTAGCCCTTGAAGCCGCCGCCGTCTTCACCGATGCCGCCTAACGGCGTCAGGGCGGCAGTGCCTTTGATCAGGTCATCCAGTATCTGATGGGTGTCGGTGCGGGTCTGCCCGTCTTCGCCAATGACCCAGCCCGGCGGCAGCGCTTTGCCGAGGCGGTCATAGACTTCTATTTTGCCGCGCTGTGAAACCGAAGTGGCGCAGTCCAGGAAGAACGGAAATGCCTCATCCGTCGGCATGGCGAAGGTCAGCGGGTTGGTCCCCAGCATATTTTCCACTCCGAACGTCGGGGCGATGGACGGGCGGGCGTTGGTGCCGGTGATGCCGATCATATCATTGTCTGCGGCCATCAGCGCGTAATATCCGGCGATGCCGTAGTGCGTAGAGTTCCTGACCGCAACCATGCCCATGCCGTATTTTTGGGCCTTGTCGATGGCCATCTGCATGGAGCGTTTGGCAATGACCATGCCCATGCCGTCATGACCGTCAATCACCGCCGTGGTCGGCCCTTCCCGGATGATTTCAAATTCCGTCACCGGATTCTGGATGCCCTCTTTGATCCGGTCGTAGTATATCGGCTTCAGCCTGCCGATGCCGTGCGAATCGATCCCGCGCTTATCGGCGGCAATCAGCACGTCGGCGCAGATTTCCGCATCCTTTTCCGGTACGCCAATGCCCATGAATACGTCTTTCATAAAACGCACCATAGTCTCAAACGGTATCCAGCAAACCTCGTTCTGCATAAATCCCCCGGAGTTATTATTTTAATTATCGCCTTAAGTCATGCGCCGACAAACCGCAAGAACCGGGTTCAATATAATTCTATCGAAGCAATATTCAACTTGCGACACGTTACCCGCATCCCACATTCTGGACAGTGGTTAACCACGGAGGCATCCCGCAGTCGCGGGACTAACCCGAGAGTTAGCAAGACACAGAGAAAGCATTTTTTTCATTTTGGACATCCGACTCCTGCTATTAATATGTCGCTCCTCTGGAGCTGCATTTCCAGCGTTCACAACTTTTCTCGCTTTTCACTCCCGCACTCCGATACTTTGGAGTGTCATTGAGCATAATGCTTTTCAGTTGTACAAACATTCTGGACATCCATCCCGCATCACGCATTCGCGGGAGACAGCCCCGTCCGAGACGGACGGCGCTACACCAAAACCATTTTGGACAACCACTCCGACACTTTGGACACCCGTCCTGCACAACGGTTTTCGAAATCTGGGTCCCATGGGTCCCATGGGTCCTATGGGTCCTATGGGGCATTTTGGACAGCCACTCCGACACTTTGGAGTGTCGTTGAGCACAACACATTTTCGGAATCTGGGAGTTCTGAGAATACTGGGAGTTCTGGGATATATCGCTCTCCCATTTTTCCCAGTCCTCCCAGTC
>CAIJKT010000697.1 GCA_903821255.1 uncultured Lentisphaeria bacterium
CCGGATGTAAAGCTGGAACCGCTTCCAAAATTTTCCACCCCCCCATTTGATTGTTTCAAAATCAGTTTTGCCAACATTGACAATACCCGGATATATGGCTTCCTGTCAGTGCCGAAAGACAAAAAGGGGCCGTTCCCGGCGATTGTCAACGTTCCCGGCGCCGGTCCCGGCCATTGCTCCCCGGACACCGGCTGGGTCAGAAGCGGCGTAATCGTGCTGCTTATGAATGTTCATCAATACAATCCACCGACCAACGACGCGGAAATCAGGAAGATATACGAAGAACTGAATAAACCGCTGACCTATTGTTATCAAGGAGCGCCGGACAGGGACAAATACTATTTCAAGAAATCAATTCTCGGCATTAACCGCGCGATTAACTGGCTGGCGGAACGCCCCGATGTGGATAAAGAGCATTTTGCGATGTTTGGCAGCAGCCAGGGCGGAGCATTCACCCTGATCATGTCCGGTCTGAATAAAAATATCAAAGCGGCCTCGGCCAATGTGCCCGCATTATGCGACCATGCCGGTTATAAGCTGGACAGAAGTCCGGGCTGGCCAAGGGTGGTTACCAATAACGATCCGGAAAAATTGAAAATGTCCGGATATTTTGATGCCGTCAATTTCGCCCGCAACATCACCTGTCCGATAATCGTCTCAGTCGGCTTTATTGACACTACCTGTTCGCCAAGCTCGGTTTATGCCGCCTACAACACCATCCAGTCGCCCAAAATGATCTTTAATGAACCGGACATGGCCCATGACCAGTCAAAGCGGTTCGGCGATTACCAGATTGAGTGGCTGAGAGGCAAACTCGGGCTGACCAAAGAAACTCCCCCGTTTAAAAAATAGTCTCAGCTAAGGAGCTGTAAATAAATAAACTTTACAAGTTTCGCGAAATATCCCGAGGTGATTTTGTGAATTGCCGGAGAGGAGCATACCTTCAGGTATGTAACGAACCGGCAAACACAAAGGCATCCGGGAGAAGCGCGAAGATGTAAAGGTTATTTTTGTACGGCTCCTAACTTTCAGCAGATAACAACGGCTTCATATCTACGGATTTGAAGCCGTTTTTTATTTCCCCGGAGATCCATGCACTCCTTATATTCCGCTCATTATCCAAACTGCGGATGCAACGCATTGCGGCAGGGATTACACTGAATAAGGTTCTTTCTTGCATTCCACGCCGGATTCCCCGTTGATTAAGATATATGACAAATTTGTATTCGGTCAAGCCCAAGTCTATATTTATACAAACAGGATAAGCTGGCTATGAATAAAACTAAAATTATACCTGCAATAATATCCGCACGGGTTACTGTTTTTTTTGCCGCGTCGGGAATTATTATCAGCCTGGCAGTTTTCGCCGGCTGGCTAAACGAATGGATGTTTCTCACCAGAGTCACTGCTGATGAAGTTCCGATGGCCCCCAGTACCGCTTTCACATTTATCATTTTGAATTTGGGTTTGTGGTTCTACATCCGATATCGGGCATTGCAGACAAGCCGGAACCTCACGCTTCCGGCAGTAATAATCGTTATTGGCCTGTCTGGACTTTTATTCCTGCTGAGGCTGTTGGGCTACTGCCCGGCATGGGAACATTTTTTCATCAAACTCCCGGACCACATATTCAGGTTTCAGCTTGCGCATATGTCAATAGTTACCGCCGGGTTATTTTTGATCAGCGGTTTTGCAATGTTATTTCTGCAAAGCCGCCGAAAATTATTTAATAATCTTGGTTTTATCTTCACGCTGGTTATTCTGGCTTTCAGCTTATTGATTCTGCTTGCTTACGGATTCAACGCTCCATTCTTTTATACCGGCAGCATGATTCCTCCGGCATCTTTAACTGCTTTCTCATTCCTGCTTGCATCATCAGGCTTTTTATCCGCCTCCGATAAAAATATCTTTCTCATCAAGAAAATAATGAGCGACTCAACCAGCGCGAAATTATTAAGAATATTCCTTCCGATCACCATCACTTTAACCGTTATTGAAAGTTTAATAATTGTCCGGATTCTTCCGCTGATTAATATTCACCCCGCAATTGGAATATCATTAGTAACATTGATTTTTGTAATTGCAGTTGGTGTTATTGTTCCAGCAATTTCAAGAAAGATCGGCAAAGCGCTTGATGCGGCAACAGAGAACTTACGCATAAGCGAAGAGAAATTTTCAAAAGCATTCCAGAACGCCCCGTTAATGCTGGCGTTGATTTCCATCGAAGATGGAACTATGTTTGAAGTCAATGAGCAATTTTCTGTTTTGACCGGCTACGCCAGAACGGAGGTTATAGGGAAGAAAATCACCGATCTGGGTGTGCTGACGCCGGATGACCGGATGCGGTTGATAGGAGAGCTGAAACAGAATGGGAAAATATATGATCTTGATATTGCGGTCTATTCCAATGATAAAAAAATACACCACTGCCTGTTTAACGGTGAATTGATAAAGGTGGACGGGCGGGACTTGCTTCTTGCGCTCGTGCTGGATATCACCGAACGCAAACAGGCGGAACAGGAGCTCGCATTCAGAAATATTCTCCTCTCCACCCAGCAGGAGACATCGCTCGACGGCATCCTGGTGGTAAGCGAAAACAATACGATCATATCGTATAACCGCCGGTTTATTGAAATAATGGGCATTCCGCGGGAGTTGATCGAAAATAAATCCGATGAGCCCGTTTTACGGTTCGTGACGGAACAGGTGACAGATCCTCGGCAATTTCTGCGGCGCATACAGTACCTGTATGAAAACAGGCATGAGACCAGTCATGAGGAACTGATGCTCAAGGATGGAAGAATCCTCGACCGTTATTCATCGCCGATGTTCGGTCCCGATGACCGGTACTACGGACGGGTCTGGTATTTCCGCGACATCACCGTCCGCAAGCGGTCGGAGGAGGCGCTGCGCACTTCAAAGCAAATCATCGAAGGAATTATCAACGCGATCCCGGTAAGTGTATTCTGGAAGGACAACAATCTCGTTTATCTGGGGTGTAACGCGATATTCGCTCGCGATGCCGGATTTGCCGATCCGAAGGACATCATCGGGAAAGACGATTACCAGATGAAATGGCGGGATCATGCGGAATTGTATCGTAACGACGACCGGCAGGTCATCGAGAGCGGCCTGCCCAAGCTTCTCATTGAAGAACCAATGACGACACCTGACGGGAACATCTCGCTGCTGACAAATAAAATCCCCCTGCTGGATTATGACGGGAAAATCAGCGGCGTACTTGGAACATATATTAACATTACCGAACGCAAGCAGGCGGAAGAGAAACTTAAAAGAAACTATGATACACAGAAAACCCTCAACCTGATTCTCGCCTTGTCGCTGGAAAATATAACTCTGGACGAACTCCTGCTTCATACGCTTGACTTACTTTTCGATCTTAACAGTTTTTCCTTTGAGAAAAAGGGCGCTATATTCCTTGCCGGAGATGCGCCCGGCTCCCTTGTAATGAGGGTGCAGCGGGCACTACCCGCGGTATTGCAAAAAACATGTTCAGAAGTTCCATTCGGCAAATGCCTCTGCGGAAGAGCCGCGTCAACAAAAAGAATTGTTTTCGCCTCAGGCATTAATGAACAGCACGATGTGCATTTTGAAGGGATGACGCCCCACGGACATTATTGCGTTCCTATTATGTCGGCGGAACAGGTGCTCGGCGTAATAAATGTTTATGTAAGGGATGGCTATGAAAATAATAAGGAAGACGAAGATTTCCTGACGGCAATCGCCAACACGCTGGCAGGGGTTATAAAACGCAAACAGGCGGAAGAGGCGCTGCGGGAAAGTGAAACACATTTTCGCACGCTGGCCGATTCCGGACAGGCTCTCATCTGGACATCAGGCGTTGATAAGAAATGCAGTTATTTCAACCTGCCCTGGCTTAATTTCACGGGCAGGACGCTTGAGCAGGAGTTAGGCGACGGCTGGACTGAGGGCGTACACCCCGATGACTTACAGCAATGTTTTGAAATTTATGCGGGCGCATTTGACCGCCGGGAAAAATTCAGCATGGAATACCGTTTACGCCATGCCGGAGGTGAATACCGCTGGATTCAGGATAACGGCACCCCGCGATATAACAGTAATGGAGAATTCATTGGATATATAGGCCATTGCCTGGATATCAATGAACGCAAACTGGCGGATGTGAGGATATTACAGGCAAATCGCGTATATGCGGTTATCAGTCAGATTAATCAAACTATTGTACGCTTGAAGAACAAGGATGAACTGTTTAGAGAAGTATGCCGCATCGCGGTCGAATTCGGTAAATTGCGCATGGCATGGGTGGGGTTGATTGACAAAGAAACATCGTTTGTCAAACCGGCTGCCTTTGCAGGATTTGAAGATGGGTATCTCACTGCAATTAAAAGTATTTCTATAAGTGATACTCCGGAAGGACGCGGTCCGACCGGTGCGGCAGTCAGGACTGGCAGATTTTTTTTCTGTGAAGATATTGAAACCGACCCGCGCATGGCGCTATGGCGGGAGGAAGCTTTAAAACGCGGATACCGTTCTTCGATTTCACTGCCGCTGAAGATGTTTGGAGAATGTATCGGCGCTTTCACCCTGTATTCCGTTCTTCCCCGTTTCTTTGATCAGGAGGAAATTGAGCTGCTCGGTGAAGTGGCCAATGATCTCAGTTTTGCACTGGAATCAATTGAAACCGGAAAAAAACACAAGCTGGCGGAGGACTCACTCCAGGAAGTTACGGAGAGATTGCGCTTTGCGCTGGACGGCACAAACGACGGCATCTGGGATGTGCAGATGGAAACCGGCGAAATGTACCTGAGTCCGCGCGGCAAGGAAATACTGGGGTATGGTCAGAACGAGACGCTTCCGGCTAATACCTGGAACGAGTTAGTTTATCCGGACGATTTACAACGGACGCAAGCTGATTTGAACGCATATTTTGAAGGGCGCACACCGCTTTTTTCCACCGAACAAAGACTGAAGACAAAGGACGGAGGATGGAAGTGGATACTGACAAGAGGCAAAGCCGTCGCATGGAACTCCGCGGGTAAACCATCGCGCATGACAGGCACGCACACCGACATCACGGAACGAAAGCGGGGCGAGGAAGAATTGATCAGGGCCAAAGAAAAAGCCGAAGAAAATAACCGCCTGAAATCGGCATTTCTGCGCAACATGTCGCATGAACTGAGAACTCCGATGAATGCCATTATGGGCTTCTCCGGCTTAATGCAGGATGCGGAAGCTGATGAAAAGAATTATTTTGCCGGCATTATTCAGAAAAGTTCAGAGCAATTGCTCATGGTGATAGATGATGTGATACTCCTCTCGCGGCTGCAAAGCGAAAA